>JAPOVY010000130.1 GCA_026707905.1 Gammaproteobacteria bacterium
TTCATCGATCCTGACAACGTGCATAAACCTTTTCTGACGTGCTGGTGCGCCCTCGATGACATGTCGCCTGCAAACGGCACGATTTCCGTGCTACCTCATGACGTCGTAGGAACGCGTAATCACGTTCTAGATCACGTAAGTGAGAAAGGCACGAATGATTTGGTCGGTTACCACGGCGATGAACCAGGCGTAGAAATCAACGTTCCGAAAGGCTCCGTGGTCGCGTTCTCGAGCACCAGTTTGCATCGCAGTAACGCTAATACCACCGATCGGCGCCGTCGTGCGTACCTCGCACAATATAGCTCAGAACCAATCTACAGTTCAAGTGGAAAACTCTGGTCCATGGCCGTACCGTTCGTGCGGGATGGGAACGTAATTTACGACCATGCCACCGATTTGCAGAATCGCGATTTAGAACGGAGCCGTCTGCGAGAAGTGCAGCGAGCACGAGAAGTGGAGGCACCCTAACCATGCCGGGTCCACTTAACGGCGTCAAAGTTCTCGATCTAACCTCGATTTATTCAGGACCGATCTGTGCGTCGATTCTCGGAGACCATGGCGCAGATGTGGTGAAGATTGAGGCACCAGAAGGCGATACCATGCGTGGCGGGGGTCGCTACGCTCAACACGGCGTACCTGGTCCGTTCGCCATGATGAATCGCAACAAACGATCGATGGTGCTCGATTTACGTAGTGACGCAGGTAAGGAAGTGCTGCGCCGAATGCTCGAGCAGGCGGACGTAGTTGTAGAGAACTATCGACCCGGCGTCATGGAACGATTAGGTTTTGGCTGGGAACGGTTACAAGCGATCAATGAGAAATTGATTTACGCTTCGATCAATGGAGTCGGTGCGGTCGGACCATACGCAAATCGTCGCGTATACGATGCTGTGATTCAAGCGATTTCAGGTGTTGCCTCACTTCAGGCAGACCCTTCGGTTGAGGAACCTCAAATGATCAATACGCTGATTTGCGATAAGATCACTGCTATCACCGCTGCCCAAAATATCTCGTCGGCGTTGTATGCGCGCGAGCAGACCGGACGGGGACAGCACGTTCAGATATCGATGCTGGATTCCGCGCTGTTTTTTATGTGGCCTGACAGTATGGCGAGTTTTACGTTTGTAGGTAACGATTCGCCTCCTCGTTCGTATGGCAGTCATGCGTACTTCGTGAGAAAAACCAAGGACGGTTACATCGCCACGATGCCAGTAAAGAGAGGAGAGTGGCAAGGCTTGTTTGATGCTCTGGAGTTATCCAATCTGCTACTGGATGATCCACGCTTTTCGACCCCAATGGCTCGGCAAAAAAACAGCAAACTGTTTCAGACGATTCTGAACGATAGCTACCAGAAATTCACCACGAAAGAACTCGTTGCACGCTTGGAAGAGAATCAGGTTCCGTTCGCGGAAATCAACAGTCGCCCTGAAGTGATTGAAGACCCGCAAATCAAAGCGATGGGCGCGTTGATGGAATTCGATCATCCGTTAGGCGGACGAATGCGGCAACCGCGTCCACCAGGGCGGTTCAGCGACACCGAGACTGATATCTTCCGATGCTCTCCAGAGTTAGGTGAACACGGTGCAGAGGTGCTTCGGGAATACAGGTTTACCGAAGAGGAAATTCAAACGCTCTTCGATCAAGGGGTGATAGTTCCGTCGATCCCTCAATAGATCCACTAAACGTACGCGAGACTCATGTCGCGCCAGAAGTCCGTGTAGGTCTTGTTGACGCACAATGGATCGTTGATCCGACAACCTGCTGTTTTCGACGCTAATACGGCAAGAGACATCGCCATTCGATGATCATCGTGGGTATCGAATTCCGTTGGTTTCGGGGTACCAGGCGAAATTCTGAGATAGTCGGATCCTTCTTCAGTTCGAATGCCTGCTCGACCTAGTTCACGCGCAGGACAAGCGATTCGGTCGCACTCCTTGTGACGCAACGTCGAAAGACCGGTTATCTCGATGGCATCTGGCAGGTAAGGACTCATTGCCATAAGGGTAGGGGCTGCGTCCGGCATTTCAGACATATCGACGGATCGGATCGACTTTAGTTGGGTAGGTCCTTGAATGGTCGTCCGGGAGTCCTGTTGTTCAATGATCGCACCTAATCGCTCACAGATTTTCGTAAATGCGTTATCCGGTTGCCAGCTCGTACTACCAAGGTTCGTCAGGTGAACGGTACCGCCATGTAGCGTTGCGAGCGCCATGTGATATGTAGCAGAAGATGCGTCGCCTTCGATTTGAATATCCCCTCCTTGATACGTTTGTGGATCGATCTTGTAGTCTGCGTCGTCCTTAGATTTATGGATCACAACTCCGCGTTTTTCGATTTCTCCGATCGTTCCAGCAGCATACTGCGCGCTTGCAACTTGATCAAGTAAGTTGATCTCTAACCCGTTCCGGAACTTCGCTCCTGCGATTAGGAGTGCTGAAAGATATTGGCTCGACAGCGTTGGGTCGAGACGCGTGGACGAGTTATTCGTAGGTGCACTGTGAATCGTAATGGGTAATCTGCCATCGTTCGATTCGACCATACAACCTAAGAGCTTGATGGCATCCAGTAACGCGGCATTGGGTCGATTTGCAAGCGATACATGTCCAGTGAAGCGTGTTTCGCCCCGTCTCAATGCAGCCGTTGCAAGCAACAAGCGCAACGAGACGCCACTCTGTCGGGCATCCAACTCGACATCATCATCCAGATTAAAGTCCGGTGTGATATGTAGTCCATCAACGAGTGTTCCGACAAACTGCATACCAAGACGCTTGAGACAGTCAAGCATCGCATCGACGTCTTCACATGGCGGTATTCCGAAGATCGTCGAATCTTCCGAAGCAAGTGCAGAAATCAGTAATTGCCGTAGTGCGATGCTCTTACTGCCTGGCAATTCGAGCTCGTACTCAAAGGGTGCTTCAATAGGCAATATGAGCTTCGACACGTCAACGAGGATGCGTAATGGTGCGAGCAATTGTAGAAATGGGCAGGCTCTTCATCTCATCGCCACACTGAAAATATCAGTGTGAAACGAAGTCGATCAGGATCAGTTGGTTTCTCAACAATAAAATGACCCCGCCTAATTCATGCGAAATTGAGGGATTGCCATGGCCGAAGCTGCCATTCAACCAGACCTTGAAGCCGATTTAAACAATCTGACGATGAGCGCAGAGGCTGAACCGCTACTCGCTGCTGTCAAGACGTTCATTCAGAACGAGATCGCGCCACAGACCCCGGCCTTTCAACAAGCGGCCGCCGAACACGGTGATCGCTGGAGCCTATCACCGCGTCAGGAAGAGATCCTAGGAGGCTTGAAGGACAAGGCGAAGGGCAACGGTTTGTGGAATTTCTTCTTACCCGACGCAGAAACGGGAGAAGGGTTAAAGAACCTGGATTACGCCTATATTGCAACGGAGCTTGGAAAGAACCCGATCGCTTCAGAGTGCTTGAATTGCAGTGCGCCTGATACTGGAAACATGGAGGTATTAGAGCGTTACGGAACTCATGAACAGAAAGAGCAATGGCTGAAGCCACTTCTAAACGGTGAAATTCGTTCTGCATATGGTATGACTGAACCGAATCTTGCCTCCTCTGATGCTAAACAGATTGGGACACGTGCGGTACTTGAAGGCGACGAGTGGGTTATCAATGGCGAGAAGTTCTATATATCTGGTGCCGGTGATAAGCGTTGCAAGATCATGATCTGTATGGTCAAAACCAGTCCGGATGCCGCACCACACCTTCAACAGAGCCAAATCCTCGTTCCACTGGATACACCAGGAGTCAATATCATCGAGCCGATGACCGTGTTTGGTCACGATGACGCTCCTCATGGTCACATGCACATCAAACTGGAAGACGTGAGAGTTCCGAAGGAGAACATTCTTTTAGGTGAAGGCAGAGGTTTCGAGATTTCTCAAGGTAGATTAGGTCCGGGTCGGATTCATCACTGCATGCGATCAATCGGACAAGCTGAACGCGCACTCGAACTGTTTGTGACTCGAGGCATGTCGCGTGAAGCATTCGGCAAGACGTTGGTGCAGCTCGGTAAGAATCTCGAGTTGGTTTCGAGAGCGCGAATTGATATTGAAATGATGCGGCTGTTAGTCCTTAAAGCTGCGAAGGCGATGGATGTGCTCGGAAATCGTGAAGCACGCGTTTGGGTCCACATGATCAAAGCTGTCATTCCCGAACGGGTATGTAGGATCATTGATGAAGCGATTCAGATACACGGCGCATCTGGCGTTTCTCAGTGGACGCCGCTGGCTGGAATGTATACCGGTCAACGCACGCTTCGAATCGCTGACGGCCCGGACGAAGTCCATCATCTAGTTGTGGGACGAGCTGAATTGCGGAAATACGACGAGAATTACGGACGTGGGTAGTACCGAAAGCGCCGGATAGGTGACAGATTGATCAAGGCAGCAAAGCGGTAAACACCGAGTAGCGGATATCGTCAACGGAATTCTCGTAACGACAGGACGGCTCCATTTGAGCTAAGCCGTTTGTATGAAACGTACTACTGCAACGTAACGTCGTTTTACGATAGCGACTCCTGACATGACGCCGACCTTCGTTGTGTGAACCCGTCAATGTTCCTAAAAATGACGTTAGAACCGTCATTTTTCATGAATTATGACGGTAGTATCGTCAAAAATGGAGTTAGTTCATTGTGTAGCCGACATCGGAGCCGTGTTGGCGCACATATCAGCAGTTCTTTTAATCTTCCTTTTTTTACTTTGTCCACTTATTCACTAATTGAAGGCAACTCAAACATCACCAGCACGTTACCTGGCATCTGGCCAAACATGTCGTAACCCGATAACACCATAACTTGATTACCTGCGACGGCAATACCAGGATTGTCAATCGAACCACCATGTGCCGCAGTCCCATTGATACCTTCAAACTCCTGCTTTGTATCGTAGCTCCAAAGGACCTCGCCATCTACTACGTTGAAAGCGAAAACTCGACCATCTAACGAACCTGCAAACGCTATATCGTTTGCGGCGGTTGGTGCAGCAGAAAACGCGTAATGCCAAGGACAACTAGGCCATTCTGTCATCGAGAAGGCACGTCTCATGCCACTGAATTCACATCCACGTTCCGCTTCGTGAGACCATAGCAAGTCCCCGTTTTTCGTATCGAGTGCGAATACTCCCGGATTCGCGCCCTCGATAAACTCTGGGTCTGCTATCGGGACTATGACAACATCGGCGATCACCGTCATGCCCCAATGTACACCACCGAGCGGCGAACCAGGCGACAGTTTTCGGTGCCATACAAGCTCGCCGTTGTCAGGATTCAAAGCCCATACGTCACCAGATTTTTGACCGGCCAATACCAGGTCAATGCCCTCTGATGTGGTCGTTAAGATAGGTGAAGCACCAAAGTCAAAATCAACGCCATCCTCCTTCGGACAGTTCGCACCCCGACGTCTGCCACAAGCCATATTCCACGCGTCGTTCTCCGTTCCCTGGAAAACCCATTTTTCCACACCGCTCGCAAGGTCGTAAGCGATAATCGCATCGGAGGTGTGTGTGGCAGGTGATGAAGTATTTTCTCCTGTACCTATATACAACTGGTTCCGCTTTGCGTCAATCGCTGGCGTCGTCCAGATTGGCGCACCAGATGGTCCTTGCATTTGCACACCGAGTTCGTTCTTGTATGTGGGTTTTGCTGGCTCGGTCGTACGCGCAGTCCAGCGAATGGACCAGTCAGCGAGACTCATCGCGTGTACGCCCCCGTGTGAGACGCAACACGGGTACATTGGATTCATAGCTAGTGCGACGTCAACCGCGGAGAGCGGGATATAGAGATCGCCGCCGTATGCTCGCTGAGATCCGGTGAGCATGGACTGTTGGAATATAGCAACATTTTCTCGGTGAACCAACGTGCCATCAATTGCACGGACGACCACAATTTCCTTCGATGATAGTCCGACAGATATAACGGGGTCGCCATTTAGGTCGAACAGGTGGGCGGCGGTCCGAATTTGTGCTTCGGCATCGAAGAACCACTTAACACAACCGTTATCTCGGCTAATGGCGTAAAGCTTCCCCGTCGTATTTGGCAGGAAGATAGTGTCATTCGAAACTGCGGGATAACCGCGCATCGTACGACTCTCGGGAACATCAAATACCCACTTAAGCTGAAGCGATCCGACGTTGCTTGAATCGATCGCACTCTCCGATTGAAATCGTGTGTTTTGTAAGTCGATACCCCAGTGCGGTATGAGAGATTCTGTTGATATCGGCTCATCATCATCGCAGCGTAACAGTTGATCTTCTTCACCTGGATCGGGTTGTCGCGTGGAGATGAATTCAGCGACTTCCTGTATCTCCGCTTCACTTAGTCCTTGTACGAACGGTGCCATAGCTCCCTGAGTAAGCGCATCTAGCACTCGAGATTGGAAGTACTGTGCCATGGTGCGGCGATCCGGTACTTTAGGATCAGTTGGCTGATCATGACAGAGTGCACATTTCTCGTTGTAGAGTGTTCCACCGTTGCCCGTTACGTTCAAAGCGAAGAACAAGCTTGTAAACAATGCGCCAGTGATGAACTTCGTCAGAAGTTCAGAACGTCGTTGAGTCATCTGTCAGTTAATAATCGATCTGGTTGGCAGAAACGGACACGACAATAAAATCCTAGATTCGTTTTATATTGAGACTGCATTATGGGCGAATTTGACAGCATCCTTTACGAAGTCGAAGATGGTCGCGCACGAATAACACTCAATCGACCCGAAAAACTGAACGCACTCACGCTGAAGCTGCAATCGGAACTCAATGAAGCACTTTGGGAAGCGGACAACAATCGAGCTGTTCATTGCGTAATTTTGCGCGGGTCTGGTCGCGCGTTTTCGGCAGGTTACGATCTTACTGGCGCAGACGGCAACATTCCCGTATCAAGGATCCAATCAGAGGAGAACGAATATAGAGGTGGTAGAAGCATCGATGACGATGCGTGGCAGCTCGAGCGCAGTCAACGATATCGAATGGCGATATTTGATATGCATAAGCCGGTTATTGCTCAGTTGCACGGATACTGTCTTGCCGGTGGGACCGACGTTGCTCTCATGTGCGACATGATCATTGCCGCGGAGGACACGCTCATTGGTTTCCCACCCGCTCGGGACTTAGGCGCATTACCAAACAACATGTGGATTTACCACGTTGGACCTCAATGGGCGAAACGCCTGAATCTCACGGGTGACTACATCACAGGAAAGGAAGCACAACAAATCGGTCTCGTAATGAAGGCTGTACCGAGTGAGTACCTAGAGAATGAGGTCGAACAGTTAGCGGATCGTTTAGCTCTCATTGACCCGGATCTACTTTCGACGAACAAACGCATCATCAATATGGCGCTTGAGCTTATGGGCGCTCGAACTCTTCAACGCATGGCGAGCGAAAACGATGTCAGAGGGCACAACACGCGGGCAGCTGATGGATTTCGAAGGTCGGTCGCTGAATTCGGTTTGCGTGACACCTTACGTAACCGTGACGGAAAGTTCGGAGACGGTCGAGTCCGTGTTAACGGACCTGAGTTACGCGATGATGAGGGCAATCTGAAACCTCTTGAGTAGTGTACGCCGATACAAATCAGCACCAGAGATTTGTGACTATCTGAAGCCGATAATTCGCCCGCGTCATAGTACGCTTACATGATCTCACACTGAAGAGTCCTTACTTGGATTTGATCAGCTTGGGCACGTTCGTCCAGCTACTCGTCACCGGTATTTCGCATGGCTGCCTCTATGGCCTAGTTGCCTTAGGGTTCGTGCTGATCTACAGAGCCACCGAAATGATCAATTTCGCTCAAGGCGACATCATGATGTGGGGCGCGTTTATCGCGTTCACACTCGCTAGTTATTTTGGGTTGAGTTATCTACCAGTCGTAATCCTCACGATTTTCGTGATGGCGCTATTCGGTCTACTTCTAGAACGAACGATCATTCGCCCAATGATCGGTGAACCGCCGTTCGCAGTATTGATGCTTACCATCGGCTTAGGGTTTGTATTGCGCGCGATCGCAGGGATGATCTGGGGTCATGACGAGAAAGAGTTCGATACGCCGTACTCGATCGACCCGTTGATTCTCGGACAGGTCTCATTGGACTACGAGCAGCTAGTCGTCGTAGGCTGCACGATTCTGTTGTGCTTAACGCTCTATGTCTTCTTGCGATTCACTCGATTCGGAATTGCCATGCAGGCAGCATCACAGAACCAACTTGCCGCGGCGTACGTCGGAATCCCGGTCAAGAACGTCGTTGCCATCACCTGGTGCCTATCAGCGGCTATTGCCGCTGTCGCTGCACTGTTAGTTGCGCCGTTGCAATTGATCTATCCTGGCATTGGGTTTGTTGTAGGAATCAAGGCGTTCGTAGCCGCGATTGTCGGTGGGTTTGGTAGCCTTGCAGGTGCGCTCATCGGTGGGATCTGTATCGGCATTGTTGAGCAATTCGTTGGCTATGCATTCGAAGGGGCATATGGCGAGACGTCAGTTTACGTCCTGCTTCTACTTATGCTATTGGTACGACCGCAGGGCTTAATCGCAACACTTCAACGGAAGAAAGTCTGATGCGGTTTGTTCTAAAAACGGACTACGCTCAAGATACAAACCTGTTCCTACACAACGGGCAGCGCTTCTGGTACGGATTACTAATCGTTGCACTAATCGTCGCGCCATTTTTTCTAGAGAATTTTTACATCGGCGAGCTCACGTATCTGTTTATCTGGGTCATCGCGGGTGCTGGTCTGATGCTCTTAATCGGTTACACCGGTCTGGTCAGCATGGGCCATGCAGCATTTATGGCGATCGGCGCATATGCCCATGCCGTGTTGTTCAAACTGGGCGTACCGTTTTTGCCGTCCTTGTTAATGGCGGCATTGATATCGGGATTCCTTGGTGCGATCATCGGCGTAGCGGCGCTACGAATGACAGGAATCTACCTTGCGGTCGCGACGATCTCTTTCGCTTTCATCATTGAGAAAGTCATCAGCGCTTGGCGTCCGGTTACCGGCGGTCACCGTGGCTTTATTGTGCCTGAACCAGTCATGTTTGGATTGGACTTCGGTTCGGAGCTGGCGTTCTACTTCCTTTGTTTGGTTGTCGTCATCGCCGTCATGCTGGTGGTAATGAATCTGCTGCGATCGCCCACCGGTCGCGCTATGGTGGCCGTACGTGACTCGGAGATTTCCGCTCAAGCGTTGGGCGTAAATCTAGTACAGACGAAGACACTCGCTTTCACTTACTCTGCGGCCTTTACCGGACTAGCAGGCGCGTTGTATTCACATAAGATCGGGATGCTGTTCCCAGAAAACTTCACGATCATCCTGTCAATCAAGCTCCTTATGCTCGTGGTAGTTGGTGGATTAGGGTCTGTCCATGGGATTGTTTTCGGTGCGGTGTTCATTTCAATACTCCCGCAATTGATTGCTATATTGAGGGACTTTCTACCAACATGGCTTGCGCAGCGACGCGGCCTAGAACCTCTGGTCTTCGGCGCAATACTCATGTTCTTCCTAATGTTTGAACCGCTCGGACTCTACGGTAGATGGGTGAAAATCCGATCGTATTTCACCCAGTTTCCTTTGTATAGAAAGGCGACGTTTAAACGGCAGAAGTCTTACCTTCGCACGGAACGAGTACATTGAGCGTCTTCAAAGCAAAGGAAATCGGCGTTAGCTTTGGCGGCGTACGAGCTCTGCACGACGTGTCGTTCTCCGTCGAGAAAGGCGAAATCTTCAGCATCATGGGACCTAATGGCGCTGGTAAGACAACGGTCTTTAATCTGATTAGCCGTTTTTACGATCTCGATCACGGTGATTTGTATTTAAACGACGAGAGAATCAGTAAGATCGCCCCACACGAAGTCGCGGCACGAGGGATCGCACGGACCTTTCAAAATACCGAGTTATTCGAAAACGAAACGGTTCTTCAAAATCTACTTACAGCACACCATACCCACCGTGGCACGAGCTTCCTATCTGAGATGTTTTATCTACCTTGGGTACGAAGACAGGAGCTGAGCTTTCGCAAAAAGGTTGAGGACATCATCGATTTGCTGAACTTACAGAGTTATCGCGATCAACGTATCGACGCATTGCCCTTCGGTGCACGGAAGATCGTTGAACTTGGGCGTGCGCTTAGTCTTGAGCCTGAACTCCTTCTATTGGATGAGCCTTCGTCCGGGCTCAACCCTGAAGAGACCGAAGACCTATCGTTCTGGATTGAAGATATCAATGAGGAATTAGGTGTTACTGTCATCATGGTCGAGCACGACATGAACCTTATAGGCCAGGTTTCTGGACGCGCTATGGCATTGAACGACGGTGAATTGCTGACGATCGGTACCCCCGAAGAAGTGCGTGAGCACCCGGATGTCATTAACGCCTATCTAGGCGAATAAACCATGCCGATGCTCGAAGTTCGCAACGTTGAGTCCTACTATGGTCCGATCATGGCCATCCGCGGCGTGTCAATTGACGTCGACGAGGGGAACATCGTCACGTTACTTGGTGCGAATGGCGCAGGTAAAACAACCGTTTTGAAGACGATTTCGGGTGCACTCGATCCTCAGAAGGGTTCGGTGTCATTCGAAGGAAATGATGTGACTGGTAGGGAACCTGATGTTATCGCACGACGCGGTGTCGCACACGTTCCAGAAGGTCGTGAGGTTTTTCCGTTTTTAAGTACGGAAGAAAACCTGCGCATCGGCGCGTACACGCACGGAGCAGAGGATATAGGCGATGAACTAGAGACCGTATACGGTTATTTCCCTCAGTTACGCGAGCATAGAAAGCTCGCAGCCGGTTTTCTATCCGGTGGGCAGCAACAGATGCTGGCGATTGGTCGCGCTCTTATGCTAAGACCTAAAGTCATGTTGCTCGACGAACCTTCACTTGGGTTAGCACCTAGACTTGTACACGAAATCGCCGAGATTATTGTTCGGTTGAATGAAGAACAAAAAGTCACGGTCTTACTGGTCGAACAAAACGCAAAGATGGCATTGGGAATCGCACGTTACGGCTATATCATGGAATCAGGTAGGGTCGTTATGGAAGATTCAACCGAACGCCTTTCCCAATCCACCGATGTGCAAGAGTTTTATCTTGGTATGAAAGCGGCCGCCGTACGAGGTCGTCGTCGTTGGAAGAAGCGAAAAACATGGAGATAAACACATCAGGAGTCGTTGACGGTCACTCGACAATGTCCGCACTTTTTAGCGCTCGCGTGCAAGAACTGGGGAGCAAAGTCGTGATTCGCGAGAAGGACTTTGGGATCTGGAATGAATACTCTTGGGCTGACTGGGGCGAATACGCCAAGCTCGTTGGCTTAGGGTTAAAGGCATTGGGCTTGGAACGCGGTGACGTGTGCTCTATCGCGTCAGAGATAAACAAGGAATGGATGTTCACAGACCTTGGGGTAATCTGTATCGGCGGCGTGTGCAACGGTGTCTATCCAACGGATGCCCCGAACCAAGTTGAGTACCTGATTAACGATAGTGGATCTCGTTTCTACTTCGCTGAAGATGAAGAGCAACTCGATAAGGTACTTGAGGTTCGCGAACGCACACCTACTCTCAAAAAAATCATCATCTTTGACATGGAAGGCTTACGTCATCTTGATGATGAGATGTGTATGTCATTTGACGAGCTCCTAGAGCTTGGTCGAGAGAAGTTGGTTGACGGTGACGTTTGGGAGGCTGAGATTGAAAATGCGAACCCAGACGATCTCATGATCTTGACATACACATCAGGTACGACAGGTCCACCGAAGGGTGCGATGATCTCACAAGCGAACATGATGTTCATGACGAACACGATCCAAAACTCACTTGGATTGACAGAAGTCGACCGTCAGCTTGGTTTTTTGCCGCTTGCCCATGTTGCCGGAAGAATGCTTTACACCTTTGCGGTAATTCACTCGAAATCGATCGTTCACTTGGTTGAAAACTTAGAAACGATCGCGAAAGATCAGCAGGAAGTTGCACCTACTGTGCATTTCGCCGTGCCGAGAGTCTGGGAAAAACAGTTCTCGCAAGTTTCGATCATGCAGAAAGAAGCTACAAGATTGGGTCGAGTACTCTACGAGTGCGCGCTGAAGGTCGGTAAAAAACGTGCTACGTTTTTGCTGCAAGAAAAGGCGGTTCCGTGGCATATCGCTGTGCTATTTGCGGTAGTGAATCTTTGGGTACTTCGGAATATTCGTGTATTACTAGGTATTCAAGAATGTCGATGGTTATCAACGGCGGCGGCGCCAATTTCACCGGATCTGATCGAGTGGTATTGGGCACTTGGCCGTCCGATGTATGAGCTCTACGGACAGACCGAGTGTACCGGAATCGCCACTTCAAACATTCCTGGTGCACTACGGGTAGGCAGTGTAGGAAAGGCGATGCCTGGTGTTGATGTCGCGCTCAGTGAGGAAGACGAAATCCTGATTCGTGGACCGGGAGTTATTTCCGGTTATTGGCGTCAAGCGGAAAAGACGGCCGACACGATTCGTCAAGATTGGCTGTATACGGGTGACGTTGGCAGGATAGACGACGACGGCTTCGTATATATCGTTGATCGAATGAAAGACATCATCATCACGGCAGGTGGAAAAAACATTACGCCAAGCGAGATTGAGAATCAGCTCAAGTTTTCACCCTATATTACAGACGCGGTAGTGGTCGGCGATCGTCGACCGTACCTTACGTGTCTTGTAATGATCGACCTCGAAAACGTGACCTATTACGCCCAAGAACACAACGTGCCGTTTACTAACTACACCAGTCTCTGTCATACGCGCGAAATTCAAGATCTCGTTGAACAGGAGGTCGAAAAAGTGAACGAGCGCTTTGCTCAAGTGGAGACGATTAAAAAATTTCGATTAATCGACCAGCTACTCGATCCTGAGGACGAGGAACTAACGCCGACACAAAAACTCAAGCGCAAAGTCGTGAATGAAAAGTACGCAGAACTCATTGACGAGATGTACTGAGGTGTTACGCTATCCTCTGCGAAAACTCCACGCTTCTTTGCAAACTCAAGAAATTACTTTGGTGACGCTCATGACCATACGTGCTTTGTTCTCCAGTTTCCTTGTAGGTGCTGGCATTCTGCTGCTTCTTGTGATCGGCGGCTGTGCACAACAGCCGGCAGAAGATGCGAGTGACGACTCCGCAGACGGGAGCGTAACACTGGTCGCCAGTTATGAGGACAGCGATACAGCAGGTACCCGTGCAGAAGGTATATCGGACACAGAGGTCATCTTTGGTACGCATACGGATCTGACGGGACCGATCGCGTTATATGGTGTGGAATCAGTCAATGGCATAAATATGCGGTTCGATGAGATTAATGCAGAAGGTGGCATACATGGTCGCACGTTGAGACTGATCGCTGAAGATACCCAATACCAAGTTCCGGATTCACTACGGGCTGCGAACAAGCTGATTAATCGCGATCAAATTTTCGCAATGTTGATGGCGCTTGGTACACCGAATAACAACGCCGTAATGCCCTTGCAGTTCGAAGCAGGCATACCAAATCTATTCCCATTGACGGGCTCTATTCAAATGGGCGAGCCCTTTCATCCGCTGAAATGGACTGCACGTGGAATCTACTACTACGAAATGCGAACAGCCATCAAGCATTTTGTTGGTACCGTGGGTCTACAGCGACCATGCATCGTGTACATCGACAATGACTACGGTCAAGAGATTTACGACGGCGCTTTCGACCAAGCGGAAGAGATGGGAGTAGAGATCATCGCTACGTCGTCACACCGTAGCACAGAATCGGAATTTACGGCGACCGTGCTAAAACTCAGGGAAGCGAATTGCGATCTAGTGATCCTCGGAACTGTCGTGCGAGATTCAATCCTTTTGTTTGAAACGGTTCGGAAAATGGCTTGGGAAGGTGTGACTTTCGTCGGCAATAATGCTGCAGCGGGTCAGCCCGTTGCGAGCATCGAAAGCGGTTCGTCTGAAGGTTACTACGCGTTTTCGCATATGTCGCAGATTTATCCTGAGATCGAGACGGATGAAAACCGACTTGCCTGGTACAACCGCTATATGGAACTTTACGGCGCGGCACCGGACGTTCCGGCCATGGAGGCGTATCGAAACGCGGACTTGATTGGCCAAGCACTTGAACTTGCGGGACGTGAACTCACCCGAGCGAAGTTCCTAGCCGCACTTGAATCGATGCGTCAGTACGTAGATCCATATGGTTATACATTGACATTTGGACCGGGCGACCACAGAGGCGTAGATTCCTCCGTACTGGTTCAAGTGCAAGACAAACGGTGGGTACAACAAGATTTAGTCATTCATTACGACTGAGGTTTGACCTAATGAAGAACGGTCGCTCTGCGACCGTTTTTCATCTATTCAAGTGAGCGATCAACGTACATTGAAGCTCATTGTCGATTGGGATTTTGTCGAGTCCTCGACGAGTTACTCTTGAGGTTGCGGCACGATACGAATGTAAGGTTTAGGTGCGCGCCATCCATCAGGGAACTTCACCTTAGCGTCTTCGTCGGACACCGCAGGTACGATGATCACGTCCTCGCCTTGCTGCCAATTAACAGGTGTAGCGACTTGGTGCTTTGCGGTTAACTGACACGAATCCAAGATACGTAAGACCTCATCAAAGTTCCGACCGGTACTCATCGGGTATGTGAGCATAGCTTTGATTGTCTTATCAGGTCCGATAACGAATACTGACCGAACCGTCGCGTTGTCCGCTGGTGTTCGCCCCTCGCTCGATTCACCAGAATCCTCAGGAAGCATGTCGTAAGCCTTTGCCACGGCGAGTGTTGGGTCGCCGATTAGAGGGTATGTGACCGCATTACCTTGCGATTCCTCAATGTCTCTCATCCACTCTTGATGGTTATCGACCGGGTCGACTGAAAGACCGATGATCTTGCAGTCCCGATCCGCGAATTCGGAAGTCAGACCAGCCATATAGCCTAATTCGGTGGTACAAACCGGTGTGAAATCTTTCGGGTGGGAAAATAGGATTGCCCACCCATCACCAATCCAATCGTGGAAGTTAATCTCTCCTTGTGTTGTTTGCGCCACGAAATTCGGGGCAACAGAATTGATTCTTATCGTCATAAATTTGACCTTTCTTCGGTTTCTATGTAGATCGATTTATTCTAAACAAGGGCACAAGCAAGGTCTTAATCTACCCTAACGTCACGCTCTTAACTAGCGCAAATACCTCTTTGCCAACGCTGATCTGTAACTCGTCCAGAGATGCACGTGTGATCTGAGCCTGTAGTCTCGTGTGTCCTGCTTGAACGACGCAAGTAACGCTCGGACCTGCGCTGTTGTCTTCAACGGCTACGATACTACCTCTCAATATATTCCTCACACTAATGGCTTCGGGTTCAATTTTCGCGAGCGATACGTCGCGAGCGCGCACGCGTAACGTTGTCATTTCTTCAGGTGGGAGCGCTAAGTGAATCGGTACGGACCAGACTCGACCTTCGACTTCTAGCGTTGTTAACTGATAACGAGCGTCATGACCGATCACTTTCGCGCGGATAATGGAGCTCGGTTCACCTGTACCTAGAAGCTCCGTAAGATCGCGTCGTTCAAGCAGATTTGATGTCTCTCCCGCCGCGCGGACGTTGCCATTGTCTAACACGATGGTATGCGGGCAAAGCGCGGTTACCTCGTCCACAGCGTGACTGACGTAGAGTGTGGGGATCTGGTATTTGGCTTGGAGCGATTCGAGAAAAGGTAGTACCTCAAGTTTTCGCTGAATATCTAGTCCTGTCAACGGCTCGTCTAGTAGAAGCAGTTTCGGTTGCGACAACAGCATTCTGGCCAAGATGATTCGTTGGGTTTCGCCACCGGACACTTGATTTGTTCTTCGTTCTAGTAAGCCCGTTAGATCGAAATCCTCGACAACTTCATCAAATTTGATATCGCCGTCTCGTCGAATCGAATGTTTGATCGGGTAATGCAGATTCTGGTGTACGGAGAGGTGCGGAAAGAGCTCTGCGTTTTGCCGGACGTAGCCAATGGGTCGTCGATACGGTTTGGTAAATATGCTGAGCTCTGAATTTAGCCAATCGTCTTCGTCGAAACTGATTAAACCGCTCGTTGGCACCAATCCTGCGATGGATCGGAGCATCGTCGATTTCCCACTACCGCTAGGGCCGAATACGGCCGTAATCGACTTCGGAAATGCGTGATCCACCGTCACTTTAAAACCGCCCAGCGTTTCGATTCGTACGTTCAGCATGACCTAGTAAGCGCGGAGCGGTAACTGACGATTGATCGTAAACACGGCGAGAAGTACCAGAAACGAAAATACGAGGAGCGCAGCAGCAAGGACGTGAGCATTGGCGTAAGAGATTGTCTCCACGTGTTCGTAAATCGCAATCGAAATGACGCGTGTTTCGCCAGGGATATTGCCGCCGATCATGAGCACTACACCAAATTCACCGACGGTGTGCGCGAAGGTCAGAACCGCAGCAGTCAAGAATCCTCGTCGACACTGAGGAAATACGGCAGTGAATATGGCCGTGACTTTGTTTACACCAAGTGCATACGCGTCTTCAAGACTCCGCTCTTGAACGCGTTCGAATGCAACCTGCAAAGGTTGAACCATGAATGGCAAGGAATAGATTACAGATGCGACCACCAAGCCTATAAAACTGAATGTCAGTCGGACTCCAGTAAGCTCGAAGAAAAAACCACCGATGGCTGAACTGGGACTGAGTAGTAGCAGCAGGTAAAAACCCAAAACTGTGGGTGGTAATACCAACGGTAAAGCAGTAAGCGCTTCTAGTGGAGGTTTAAACCACCGTTTTGTCGTCGCGAGCCACCACGCAAGCGGGATACCGAGTACGAAAAGTACGAATGTAGTCATGAACGCAAGCTGAGCTGTAATCCAGATCGCAGCGAGGTCTTCCGGATTCATGGCGATTGGTAACCGAATTCGGCAATCCGCTGCTCGATCTTCTCATTACGAAGAAATTCGAGGAATCGACGTGCGACAACGACGTTTTGACTCGATCTCAATACTACGGCGTCTTGTTTTATTGGTTCGTGACACGAACTTGGTACTAGAGAGTAGCTATTGCGTGGCACAGTTGACGCTAGTCTAATGTTCGATAGCGCAACTAAACCGGCATCTGCGTTTCCCGTCGCAACATACGCGTAAGCTTGGCCGATGTTTTCACCTTGAACGAAGTCAATTTTCGATCGATCAAACTGGAAGCATTTCGAAAGTGCTTGTACCGCGGCTAATCCGTAAGGCGCCAGATCCGGTTGAGCATGTGCGATTACCTTCACGTCGTTCCCTATTTCGAGCCGTTTCTGCCAGTCGACGGACTGGAGTGAGTCTGGTTGCCACCATACGAGTCGACCTTTGGCGTAGGTAGTTTGTGTGTCGGAAATGGTCAGATCATCGTTGACGAGACGGTTGATACGGGTTTGATCGGCCGACAGGAACAGGTCGACATCCATGCCGTTCATTATTTGTGCGTAGAGCTTGCCGGTCGAACCTGTAATAGCTCTTAATTCAATGGTTGTTTCGTCTGTAAACGCGCTCGCGATCTCATCTAATGCCGGTGCGAAATTCGTTGCGACGGCGATGCTCAAAGACGTCGAATGAAGGACAGGACCATGGTCGCTATTTGAAATCGGCGCAATCAAAAGACTGACGCAAAAGACGATAAACAAGCGGACTTGTCGTCCAAACCTACCAGATGTCATAGACCGTTCGAATATGAGTTCACAACAAACTATCGGATAGTTAAACTACGAAGTTGACCACATTGACGGATCCCATTGTGAGCTCCTATGCCGCGGTCGAATGGACTGAACAACGCGATCTACGCTTAGTCGAACGCCAAGACATAGCGCCAGCAAACGGCGAGATCACGATCGCCGTAGAGAGCGCTGGCATTTGTGGCTCTGATCTACACTTCTTTCGAGGCGACTTTTCGCCACGACCTGGTACCACTCCCGGTCACGAATTCGCAGGCAGAATTGTTGCATTAGGTCCTGATGTCTCTGGTCATCGAGAAGGAGATCTTGTCGGCGTCGAGCCTTTGTTACGTTGCGGCATGTGCGAATTTTGTCTCACTGGTGACTATCACGTCTGTCAACAGAGAAGACTCGTGGGTGAAGGTCAACATGGTGGTATGAGCCAGCGTGCAAATGTACCTGCACACATTGCGTACAAAGTTCCTGCTTCTGTCGATGCTGAGGGTGCTGCACTAGCTGAACCTCTTGCGTGTTCCGTGCACGGTTTCCGCAAGATCGGGCTTCAAGGTCATGAGACAGTATTCGTCGTTGGTGCTGGTACGATCGGGCTAACCGCCATACTCGCAGCGCGAGCCGTTGGCGCTAGTGTGATCGTTTTGGCTCGTCACCAGCATCAACAAGCTGCGGCAAAGCGCCTCGGTGCAACTGAAGTTATAGGTGAAGACGCTAATTCAAAGCAACGAATCACTGACTTGGTTGCAGCAAATGCGATTGACGTTGCGGTTGAAACAGTCGGCGGTAAAGCGGAGACACTCTGGGAAGCGCAGCGAGTATTGCGTCCGAAAGGAAAACTCCTTGTGCTCGGAGTCTTCACAGGTGGTCCAGTGCCGATCAATGCGCTACATTTAGCTGTGAAGGAAATCGAGATGGTAGGTTCGATGACTTACAATGCCAAGGACGGGCATGTAGACTACGAAATAGCGCTTGAAGTTGTTAGTGGATTTCTAGCAGAAATCAAATCGTTGGTGTCTCATCGATTCGCATTAACGAGCGCTAACGATGCGTTTCGAACGGCAGTAGATAAATCAACTCAATCGCTCAAAGTGCATTTCAACCCAAATTCGATTTAATCGCTCAGCTTTGAAGCTTTAACATAATTTCGAAATCTCATTTCACGGAGACGAGATGTCAGACGAATTGAAAAAATACCAGTGCATGACCTGTGGCTTCATTTACGATGAAGCAGAAGGATTGCCAGATCAAGGAATCGAACCGGGCACCAGGTGGTCCGAAGTGCCGGATGATTGGCTTTGTCCGGAATGCGCGACGCCAAAAGAAGACTTTGAAATGGTGGAGATCTAAGACTTTACATTAATACGAGAATATGTGCCTGGCCGTGCTGACTCGACGCGCCAACATTCCGTTCAAACGCGTTCGCATACGACGACTGGAATCTCCCGCGCACCCGCTCGTTCCTGATATTCAACGTATGTTGGAAAAATCGAACTCATTATTTCCCAAAGTTTTGCTCTTTCGTCGCCGCTCGCCGTGCGCGCATTCGCGTTAAAGCATTCCGCTTTAACTTGAAGTTCAACTTCAGGATTTGCGTCTAGATTCAAGTACCAAGATGGGTGGTGTGAGTGTCCTCCCTTCGACGCTACAACGATATACGCGCCTTCGTGTTCTCCGTAGATTAGAGGTAGTCGTCTATCTTCTCCTGATTGCCGCCCTTTGGTGGTGAGTAAAAGAGTAGGCAAGCCATTCCACATATGCCCGTCCTCACCATCGCTGGCAAGATAGCGATCTAGGTGATCTTGGATCCAATCTGAGAGTTTTTGTTCCGACATTTTCGCTCCTTTAATCTGAACGTAATAAGACTGTGTGTATGAGAATCTCTGGACACGCGTTCAATCGCGATACGTGTCAAGGTCTCGGAACTGGTTGTCGCGCCAATCGACTGCAGCGCGGAAGCCGAGCTCACGCATTTTCTCTTGCCATAGATAAGCGAATTCAGTCATTTGCGCCATCGCATCGTGTTCCGTACTACTTCGAACTGAAGAGTAAATTCCCATGTTTTCGTAGAAACGGTTCATGTTGAGTTTGAGTATGGCGAGATGGTCCGCCGACATGATCGCCAGCCGATCAGCGAATGCGATGGTACGTTCTTCAAGTTCTTCCTTTGGCCACGCGTAGTTGATCATGCCGATGCGTTCGGCTTCCGCTGCCGAAATACTCTCACCTGTGTAGGAAAGTTCCTTTGCCTTTCGCATACCCAGTACGAGAGGCCAGATAACGCCATTCCGAGCAACGCCTAGTCCACGGTGCCCAGGGTGTCCAATTTCGGTGTCATCTGATGCGACGACCAAGTCCGCCATCATGGCTAACTCGCAACCCCCTGCCAATGCATAACGATGTACGGATGCGATGGTGACTTTCGCCATGTTCCAGAAGTACATTTGGATGTCAGTGACCTGCTGCATGCTTGTACGTACTCCCATGATCAGCATACGGCGCTTCTCGTCCGCCGACTTGTAGCGCCTGTTCGGTCCACCGCTACCCGCAGGATTGGGTGTTAGATCGTACCCAGCACAAAATGCCCTACCGGCGCCACGTAAGATGATCATGCGGATTGAATCGTCCGCTTCCATGTCGTGTAGCACGTCGTTGAGTTCGAACAATAGTCCACTTGAGAGGGCATTCAATTTTTCAGGTCGATTCATCGTGATTCTGCCAACGCGGCCGTCCGTACCGACGCGGTCAATAATCAGATTGTCATAGTCTTCGTAGCTAGGCATGTTTGAAGTTGCGTCCGTCCATATTCATGCGACTGTATTTTGCTGATCGCTAATGTCCATCCAAACGTACGAACCCGTTTCGATCGTGGTGCTGTACGGGGATGGGCTTCGAATCAGTTGGATTCGGGAGGACTCGCAAGCGCATCGGCTGAACGTCTAGTCGACTGAGCGCATGCGTCGTGGATCGTTTCGTCGCGCACCTAAGTACTACATCAGGGAGTTAGATCGTCGTGGTTATCGTCTTGGTCAAGTGGAAGATTAAGCCAGGTCTCGAGGAGAGCTTTTTGAAGCATTGGCAGCAGCATCTCACGGTGAGAGACGATCTCGATTTGGTCGGTGAGTTTCTATGCACGCCGAAATCTCGTGAATATGCGACGTGGCGATTACCGGATCCCGGAGATCCGCCGTGTGCGATCTTCTTAAACGTTGGAATCTGGCGAAGCGAGTCCGCGTTTCTTGAGCAAATCGCACCATACTTCTCAGACGATGCCGAGCCGTTGCACTTCGAGGCGAATCGTAGGGTTAGAACCGTTCTTAGCGCTAATGCATGTCGGATAGGGCAGGCGCGGTTACCTTCAGACAACAGTGACGGCGTCGTCTAAAGCAACTTCGTCCAGACCCAATCCCCGACCAAACCCGTCGAGCGACGCAGCGAATACGTTGTTGTCGTTCGACTAGGACGAACAATTCACTGAGCTTTTAAACTCTAGACAAGCAATCTAAGAGTGATCACGATCAAAAGGTAAATTCAGATATACGACTACCGATTTTCGCCTGAAATCGATAGTCATGTAAACCAGATTCTTGAAAGGCTGAGAGATCTTGGTTTGTACACGTTCCGAAAGAAGACGCAATTTAAGTGATTGCAGGCTGCTCGAAAGTGGCGAAATAAATCTGTCGACGTGTTTGAGAGACGTGCCCAAACGGGTAAATCTTGCGATTTTGTGTGAACTCACATCATTGTAGGAAATAGAACGCAAAAAATGTCTATTATAAGGAAATACTTGCTATTTATGTAACTTAATTAGTATATAATTACGTTATCAATATCTTTGAGAGGATAATATAGCACTAGATCACATAGGAGGAAAAACTAATGGAGCTGATCTTATTCTTTGTTGCTTTTTTCGTAGCCTTAATCGTCATATTGATCGTGCACGCGTGGTGGAGTTTCCCCGTTGCCGTTGGCTTCGTATTTGTTGCGCGGATTGTTGTCGAGATTGTTGAAAGCGCAACAAAACGAAAATGCCGTTGTTAACCGTTGTTGCTCGCGCGATAAGGTCAATCTACGATAGACGAGTACCGGACGTATCAACAATCCTGACACATAAAATGGCGCATCCTAAATTCCGATGAAGTGAAGCGGATTGCGACGATGAAACAAGAAGACATTCGCCATATCGGCGTTTTGGGCGGTGGCGTCATGGGTGGTGGAATCGCTCAAATTCTGAGTGCACTTGGGGGATATCGCGTATCAGTTCGAGATTTAACCCAAGAGATACTTGACGACACGCGTGACGAGGTTATTGAACGCAAATGGGGCGTTAAGCGTGCAGTTGAACGAGGCAAATTAGGCTTCGATCAAGCGGTTCGCGCTATCGAAAATGTTTCGTACACGCTCAACATTGAGGATCTTGCCGATTGTGACTTGATCATCGAGGCGGTTCCAGAGCAACTCGCACTTAAACAAGAAGCGTTCAAAGAGCTGGATAGTGTCATAAAGTCCGATTGCATTTTTGCATCAAACACATCAGGATTCGTTATTAAGGAAATCGCGAAGGACGTCAGTGACGAGCGAAAGCGGAGATTTGTTGGTATGCACTTCTCGAATCCGGTTCCTGTCATGAAGATGCTTGAGGTGATCACCACAGAAGATTCAGACCCAGAGGTCGCAGAGATCTGCAAAGCCGTCGGTGAAGCAGCAGGTCGCGCAGTTTCGATGGTCAAGGACAAGGAAGGAACCTACGGCTTCATTCTGAATCGAGTGTTTGCGGCTGCCGCGCGAGAAGCAAAACAGATCGTTGACGACGGATTAGCAACGCCCGAAGACGTAGATAAAGCAATGATTACCGGCCGCAACTGGCCGGCGGCATTCTTTGGATCCCGCGGTGGTATAGGTAAGCAGTGGTAGACAGAACGATTACCGAGTCAGTGGTCGTTCCGTAAACACATGCAGAAGCAGATTGCTACCAGCGTTTATCAGCGCTTGATCCGGTATAAGTCAGGAAACTGAATCTTTTTACCTTTTCCCCCTTCATAGATTGCCTGGTTCAGTTCGACATCGTAGTGATCGAAATCTACCTGCGGTCGCAATCGCAATGAACCGCCGGATGGTTCGCTATCAAACAAACTGAGATAGGGGGGAATCGGTTTCACGGATTTTTTGTCACGCGGTCTCGCCGGTGACTTTCCGAACGGAAACGCGCCGCCGACATCCATGAGTTGCCCGAAGCGAATCGGGTTCCGGTCAAGCGCTTTCTGAGTCACAGTCGATCGAAACGGTTCTTGTGATTGCATATGCGGACGACAGAATGTCGCGAGCATCATGAGTCGAAGACCACTTGTCTCACGAGGATACGAACCGTGCCACGTGTGGTCGCCCCAAATGATCATTGAGCCCATTGGAGCTTCAACCGGATGTGCTCGATCTAGCCAGTATTCAGCTTCTTCTGCAGACGGAAATCGGCGCCAGCGATGACTCCCTGGAACGAACGCTAGTGCACCGTCATCCTTGGAATAGTCCGAAAGCAGGTAGTTGAAATTCGCTGTGAATGGTTCTGGTGGGAAAGTGACCATTTCAAATTGCGCCCAATCGGCGTGTATTCCCGTGCGTGCATCTCCTTTGCCTTTTAGCCAGCCATCGCACAGACTAAGAATGCAATTCGTGCCGAGTAAATACTGAACTAAGCCAAATCCTGCTGGGTTAAGCAAGGTTTGCTCGAAAATCGGATCATCCCATAGCATGAAGCGCATGAGTTCTTGACCATCTGCGAACACGTCGTCAAGGTCCGCAACCTCGCATTCTTTTCGATCACACGCAACGGCTAATAACGAGTCTCGAACTGCCTTATGTTGTTCGATCGTTCCGACCTTTTCAGGTGGGATCACCGTAAACCCGAATGCCTCAAGTTCAGCGACGTTCTCTAGTAAATCCAGCTGTTTCAGTTCGCGATACAGCTCGGGCAAATGTCGAACAGATGTCCAATCGTCAATTTCCATGTTTATTCTCGTTCAGATAAAACGTTTGATTAGGAACACGCGGTTAGAGATCCGACAGTTTCAAGGCATTGCAGCCTAGATTTTCGCGGCGACGCCGCCATCCACATTGATGATTTCGGCCGTGAGAAAGCGCGACTCATCAGACACGAGAAACAGCACCAGGTTGGCGACGTCTTGCGGATATCCAGGTCCTTGAATGATCTGATGGAAGTCAAACATCTTTTCGAAGACATGGTGGCCCCCATCCGGATCCTTTGATGTACCACGTGTAGCGCCAGGCGTCAAAATCTGACCAGGTCGAACACAGTTAACGCGAATGTTGTTCTTTCCACCGACACCCGCCATATAGCGGGTGAGTGCGTCGACACCAGCCTTCGCAGCGTAATAGGATGAAGAAGTGGCACCGTACGCATCTGCCATGGCGGGGCTGAAGCCTCGTTGAGCGGCAAGTGACGACATATTGACCACGGCACCGCCACCGGCTGTAACGAGGTGCGGCCACACCGCTTTACTTACATAGAACGTGCCGGTTAGATTAACTTCGATGACGCGAAGCCATTCCTCCTCAGGCTCATCTGGAAAATGACCACCAGCGCCGCCACCCGCATTGTTGAATAGGATGTCAATGCGACCATAGGTGTCCACAGTTGCGGCAACAGCATTCTTCACGGATTCATTGTCGCGAACGTCGCACGCAATGAACGTCGCGTCACCGCCTTCGGATCGGATCGATTGCTCGACTGCCTTGCCTTCTGCTTCGCGTCTAGCCATCAGCGCCACGCTTGCGCCTTCTTGAGCAAACGTGTGTGCTGTTGTCTCTCCAATACCGCTGTTGCCGCCAGTGACAATGGCGACTTTCGACTTCAACCGATCTGTCATGTTGATCTTCCTTATGTGTAAGGTTGAAAGGCGATCACGAATGTGTAACGCCTAGTCCGATGTTGTACTTTTTACTTTTTTGAAACGCCAGCCGTGCATGATGCTGCCGTAATGGTTGAATACCTTCCGCGCATCCTCATTATTAAAAGGGTAGTCTGCACCTAGTTGACGTGCGACCGCCAAACCGCTGACAAAGCATGTTTCCTGGCTGTTAATCAATACATGTGCGCCACAATGGAACGTCCGTCGTTTACCTTGAATTAGGCGGAATAGAGGGACAGTTGTCGCAACGTGACGCACGTCATGGACTACGTGTTGGAACCACCAACGACCGACGATGCGTTCAGGATCGATCTCGCTATTAGGGTTATATGTCACGAGACAAGGTTTATCTGATTTACCGACCCATGGTTGTTGATTGTGCATGATGTAGGTGATCTCATAGTTGTCCGGTCTCATCCCATATTGGGCGATGTGATTACTCCTGGTTGAAAGAACTTCAACGTCGTCTTCAGGCAAGACTGACGCATCGGAATGAACGATGGCGTGATTATGAAGTTCACTCTCATACCGAATTGACGAGAGTATGTAGTTCTCGAGGCGTGTCGGTTGATCGAGAATCATCATCGTTTGGTTCGCGTTACAGGCGAAAACAACGTCATCAAACGTCTCAGTTGAACCGTTTTCGTCTTCGATTACTACATGTGATGGGCGACGATAAACCTTCCTAACCGGTCGATTGAGGTAAATCTTGTCGCGGAAATCGGACGACATCGACTCGTAGATTCGACGTGTTCCTTGATCCCAAGTTTGCATCGGTGTCGCGGATTCGATGTCGAAGAACTCGAGATAGCGTGCGAATAGTGCTGCAGGCATGTCGAATACATTCGTCGCCATAAGAAAGTTGACGAACATCGGCTTGAGTACTTGATTTCTGAACTCGCCCGACAGTCCGTTCCGATTGAGCACATCCCGCATGCTCATGTAATTGAATGGATTAAGTGCATTCAGAATCTTTGAATTTGCCCGAGTTAACCAGCCGAATTTTTGAACTCGTTTCAAGATCCTTTGGAATTTCGTAATTTCCGATTGCAGTTGAGCACGTAACTCCGAGTCGAAATCGTGGGCATAAATGCGGTCACGGTAACGCACGCTATAGTTGAATCGAGTGCGTACGAGTTCGATGCCATATTTCTCGAGCAGTAATAAAACGTGGTGATAAACAGAAGGAATACAGGCTGTCACAGAAATGTCGAACGGGATCGAGCTACCGTCATCTTGCGGCATATCCGCCGTAACGGCGTTCCCACCAATTCGTGCCTGAGCTTCGTAAATCCTGAAATCAAAACGGTCAGAATGCTGACTCAAACCCCAAGCAGTCGCCAAACCAGAAATGCCTGCGCCCACGATGGCTATACGACGCGGTGTCGACCCAGGTTGTATATCGCTTTCAGTCACGTTCGATTAGGTGTGATTAGGTAGGTGCATTTTGCGAACTTACTCCGAAGTCTCTCATTTTGGATCGACATATCCGCGATTTGGCGACGGAACTACCAACTTGTACGACGCGCCTCAACGCACAGATTGCAAAACCTGAACGCTGCTGCGTAATACGTGTCGCGGCAGCAATGTAAAGAAAAGTCCCGCTTGCATAATTCCATCCGCGTTAGTTTCCTGCAAATCGTCGAATTCTCAAGTGAATTGTCGAAATTGAACGTAATCAAGTACTCGGTAAAGCTCCTATTCAGTTGTGTCACGGTAGCGCTTTATATCGGTTGCGCCTCAATCGATGTGCCACGCGTGACCCCTCAGGAATTGGCAGTAGAACGTCAGCTGCAACTAGAACACACGCTGACAGAAGGATTCGATCAAATTGCTCGTATACACAACTTACTTTGGCCGTTACTCGAGCGTAATACCGACTTTTGCCGTGGTATGACCACGCGCTCCATCGGATTACGTCATACTTCGCCACGCGGTGGATCCGGACAAAGCGCCGTTGAGCGAAGGGCGCGAGATGCCGTCTTCGACTTCAATGAGCGACCTGTAATTTATGCGGTTGCAGAGGGTTCGCCAGCTGATACGGCAGGTCTGAAACCGAATGATCGGATTGTTGCCGTCGGTAGGTGGACTTGGACAGCCGAGAACGCGAGTGATTTCAATCGGTCCCTACAGCGTCGGCTAGACGCGATGGTTCGGCGTGGCGACGTCGTACTGGCGATTGAACGGGACGGTGAGCGAATGAGTATAGATATGACGCCGATACGTATCTGTAATGTTGATCTAAGTCTGAAGCCGACACTCGAAGTGCAAGCACGAACCAACGGGCGTGAAATTGTGGTCACACTCGGTATGGCTGAACGCCTAGACGATGAGCAAATCCGTACCGTATTAGCTCACGAGCTCGCCCATTGCACGATGGGTCATATCACGCGAACGAGTGTGAACTCTGGGTTGGGCTTAATGTTTGATTTGGCTTTCTTAACTCAACGTGTATGGCTTGGCGGCGTATTCTCAAGGTTATCTAGGGATGCAATGTCAATCAGTATAGAACGGGAAGCCGACTACGTCTCAATGTATCTCCTAGCAAACGCAGGTTTCGATACGTCAGACCGCGCACAAATATGGCGTGAGCTCGCAGATGAAGTTACGTTTAGATCTTCATTTTTTACCACACACCCCTACAGTCCTGAGCGGTATCTATTACTAACTAAAACGCACGACGAGATCGACCGGAAGCGAGAATCGGGGGAAGATGTAGTTCCCAATGGGATGCGCCTTCGTCGACGCTGAAGTTCGCCGTAATAAACGACACTAACGATCTAACGGAGAACGACAATGAAAGCAATCATGGTGATGTACGACTCGCTCAATCGCCATATGCTGCCGAACTACGGCTGTGATTGGACTTTAGCGCCTAACTTCAAACGTCTCGGCGAGCGCGTGGTGACATTCGACAACCACTATGTTGGTAGCATGCCATGTATCCCAGCGCGGCGTGAGCTCCACACGGGACGGCACAACTTTCTACACCGTTCGTGGGGACCGTACGAGCCATTTGACGACTCGACATTCTCGATATTGCGCGACATCGGGATTTACACGCATCTCGTTTCGGATCACTATCACTACTGGGAGGACGGTGGAGCGACCTATCACCATCGCTACTCAAGTTGGGTCAATGTGCGTGGTCAGGAAGGCGACGCGTGGAAAGGCGAAGTAAAAGACCCTGAGCTGCCTGATCACCTCGGTCGCGTCACAAGGCAGGATTGGATTAATCGTAAATACATGCAAGAGGAAGCGCTGACACCGCAAGCTAGGACGTTTGCAGGAGGTCTCGAATTTCTAAAGACGAACTGCGATGAAGACAACTGGTATCTCCAGATTGAGACATTTGATCCGCACGAACCATTCTTTACGCTAAAACAGTGGAAAGATCGTTACAACTACGCGTGGGACGGACCACATTTTGACTGGCCAAAGTACGAGCGCGTCAGCGAAGATCCTGATGCGGTTGAGTACCTTCGTCATCAATACGCCGCATTACTTACACAATGCGACCATTACTTAGGCACGGTAATCGATTTCATGGACGAGCACGACATGTGGGAAGACACGATGTTGATGATCGTCACGGATCATGGGTTCTTATTGGGTGAACATGACTGGTGGGGCAAGATGCGGATGCCTTGGTATAACGAAACCGCGCACATTCCCTTCTTTGTTTGGGATCCTCGCACTAGGAAACGGAACGTAAGGCGACAAGGTTTAACCCAAGCGATTGACGTTGGACCAACCTTGCTCTCGTACTTCGGGCTTGAAAAACCACAAGACATGCAAGGATTTGATTTAAAGCAGCTGAACTTTGACGGTACCTCTGTTCGCGATGCATCAATCTACGGGATGTTCGGGGGACACGTAAACGTCACGGATGGTGAGTTCGTCTACATGCGAGCGCCGACAGAAGGCAACGGACCGCTAAACCACTACACGCTCGTCCCGATGCACATGCGTAGTCCATTCAGTACGAATGAACTCGCTGCGATGAAGTGGCATGAAGGCTTTAGCTTCACTAAAGGTTGTCCAGTCATGCGGATTCCAGCACCTGGTATGGCTCGAGTTACTTCTGAATTCAAGACTCAACTCTTCGACTTGAAAAACGACCCAGAACAGGTTAACCCGATTGAGGATCAGAACGTTGAATCTCGAATGGTTGAACTCATGCGAGAGGCGATGACACGCAACGACGCACCGCCTGAACAATTCGAACGGCTCGGACTAAACTAGCTGTATGGATCGGACACTGAACTCTTCGAGTTTTGAGGAGAAATGCAATCCATGAATGCACTACCGCGGCATAGCGGCGCTAGATCAGATTACGGCGAACACGAAGAAGCGATTGTGCGCTATCGCGAAGAAGGAACGCATCGCGCATTGGCGATGAAAAATCGTGGTCCGCTAAAGCTTGACTCAGACGGCAAGGTAAACCAAGAGATCGTTGACGCATATAACGAGTTTGGTTTTTATGTCTTCGAACGTGTCATCTCTGACGCTGAACTGGCAGATCTCGAATCCGATCTTGCGGATATGCTGGATCGAGCTCCGACCCAAAAAGGATCCAAGTTTGACCGACATGGGAGACCTGCACTCGGATCTGAAAACGAAGCACGTAGCGTTACTTTCGCAAAGCCTCTTGCGGATCCAGTCGGTGGTACGGATGCTGCATACGGTCGACATCAGGCAAAGATGATTGAACTGGAACCGCCGGAAGGTGCACCCAAAGAGATCGTACAGCTCTTCAGCGGGGCGCTCCAGTTTTCCGAGGCATATCTTCGTCTATACGGTCATCCGAGTTTACTTGCATTTGCAGAGGCAATCCATGGTAAGGACTTCACGCCTTTCCACGAAGCGATCTGGATCAAACAACCAGGTCTTGGTGGTTCGGTCGCTTGGCATCAGGACGGTTTTACCCACTGGGATAGCCCCGAATTAGACGCTAACACTCATGGCTTCAACTACATGGCTCAGGTTTACGGCTGTGATGCGGAAAACGGACTCTGGGTCGTTCCTGGTACGCACCGAAACGGGAAGTTAGATATCAAGCAGATGGTCATTGATGCAGGATCTGACCGGATACCCACCGCGGTACCGCTTATCTGTGCGCCTGGTGATGTTGCTGTTACTAATCGGCAAGCCATCCACGGGTCATTCGCGAATACGAGCGACCGTTTCCGTATCTCAATGACGTATGGTTTTCATCGACGAAGTAGCGTGTTAAACGTTCGAAGTGGTGGTGTACACAGCGCGGTAACGGACTACACCGCTGACTACATTCGATCTCGATCGAAACTTATTCAGTTTGGTATTGAAGCGCGCAAGTTACGCTTTCCTGAAGAAGATCCATATGTCTACGAACCTTTTGCAGATATGGTGAGCGATTTTGCGTGGACTTCCGACCGCCTCGCGGAACTGAAGGACTACAACCTTCAAGATCTCGGCATCTAACGCATGACCGAAACTTCGCTGAAGATGGCGATGGTCGGATGCGGAGGTATTGCTCGAGCGCATTGGCACGGCATTCAAAACCACGCTCCGCGAATTGACGTAACTGCTGTAGTCGACGTCGATGAAAGGGCTGCGAAGGAATTCGCGGATACGGTCGGTGCACGAGCTTATACGTCGCTTGAGCGCTGCGTCCATGAAAGCGGTGTCGATGCAGTGGATCTGATGCTCCCACATCACTTGCATGAATGGGGAGCCAATGCGTGCTATCGTGCAATGAAACATGTGGTTCTAGAAAAGCCGATCGCGATGGATACGGTAACGGCCGAACGCATCCTGAGTGGTGCAAAACGTGCCGGTGTCAAATTAATGGTTGCCGAACAAGCACAATACTGGATGGATGTCGTCGAAGCGCGTGCGCTAATCGATAAAGGCGCGATCGGCGACATTGTTACGGCAAAAGCGTGTTTTTACGATCCTCTAAAGTCTTTCGATAAAGACAACCTACCATGGCGATTTAAGCTCGCGAACTCAGGTGGTGGTATTAGTATCGACGGTGGTGCACACTGGATTCGGCCAATGCGGATGATGCTTGGTGAGATTGAAGAGGTTGTCGCAGCGACCGGTCGATTCATTCCAGAGATGGAAGGTGAATCAATCGCTCAGGCGATATTGAGATTTGAATCGGGCGTCATCGGTACGTTTCAAGCGGTTCAAAGTACAGGTCGATTAGCGCCTATCGAAGATTTTCGGATTACTGGCACCAAAGGTGAGATCGTTATCGAGCGTGGACGTCAGGGGCGACTCCTACTCTATAACGCGGAACATCCCGATGGCAAGAACGTCATGAGTGCATTCGAAAGCAAAGCTGCGTCTTATGGCGTGGAACTCGCGGACTTTGCTAGTTTCGTTCTCGACGATACGCCACTTGCTGCACCGCCTGAATATGCGCTCGGTGAACTTCGAGCTGCGATCGCTATGTATCGAAGTGTCGCAACTGGACGCTGGGAGAAGGTTTGGTAGAGCCAACCATCTGTTGGACTCCCGTACTTAAGACTGATAGTCCATTCGACAGGCCAGTTATATCGTCTCGAGGAGTTCTTTTAGTCCTCGACCAAGACGCGAGATTGCGGCACTATAAATAAAGCGATCCCAGCCAATACAGAAATGTCGAACTCCCATATCGATGTAGCGTTTTGCCTGTTCAACTTCGCCGATCTCGATCCTTGGCGGCACGTCGTATTCGATCGATTTCTTTATCACGAGTTCTTCGTAGGCTCGCAGTTCGTTGCTGCCTTGCAATGATGGGTCACCTTTTGAAAAACTGAAGTCGGCCGGACCCCATTGGGTCATGTCGATGCCGCGTTCTTTTGCCCGTTCGAGCACGGAATCAATATTGTCTACAGTAACGGCTTTCTCGATCATGATCACGGACACGATCGATTCCAGGTCAGTGCCGTAGACGTCATTGTTGTAGCCCGATAAGGCGGGTCGACGGAGCTTCACGCCCATCTTTGCATCGTTGCCAGGTTTATCAGGCCGTATCGCCTCGTGGCAAAGATCGACGTCCTCGGCGGTTCGTACGTCGGTGAATAGAACCGACTTAAAGCCGGCGCCAAGCGCGACCTGCGCCCAAAACGCCTGTGCCTCCTGGTCCAGCTTGATCATTAACGGCAGGTTGCCGCATTGACCAGCGCGTGCTAAGTGATAAAGCATGCTCATATCAAAGGTCGAGTATTCACCTACGAACTCGGCGTAGTCAAAGAAACCTGAGTCGCCGATCATTTCTGGAATATCGGGTTCGGCAAAGAGGAAGTGGGTGCCGATGGTGGGTAGCCCTCGATCTAGTTTTTGCCGGAAGGTGTTTTCCATGATCATGAGTGTGTTCCGTTGATAAGACCTTAGTATTCGCTTACTTGGACTGGCTGTAGCGAGTCGCAATGTTACGGACGGTATCGGCGTACGTTTCCTGTTTTGACTCGTGAGGACGAAGAGGTTTAGTTATGGATGTTCAGACGTTATTAGAGTCGTTGATCAGGAATGTGATCTGGTTGAAGTTTTTTGGCGTTTTCCTCATAGTTTATGGCGTGATTCTGTGTGTAACGATCATCGGCGCTGTGTTCGGTTGGCTTCCGCTTTGGCTGGGTGTGCTTCTGTACTCTTCAGCGGATCGTTTGGATGCGGTTGAGGAGACGGCTAATGTGGAAGACGCTGTTGAGAGCATTGAGAAGATTTCACGCTTTTTCAAGATCAGTGGTATCGTGTCGCTAGTTTACGCTGTAATTCTGGTGAGCCTGCTTGTGATTTTTTTTGGCCGTTGGTTTGTGTCGTTTATGGGATTGGGTTGAGTTTTCAACGCATCTGTCTCACCGGAGGGTTTCATATTGAAGGAGAGCTATAACTATATAAAATAACATATATACAAAGATATAGTTATCACTGTGACATTGACAGCATCACTACTTTACGACACCGGGCTATGGCGAGCTCGCGACTTGAATGGCCGCCAAACAGCATCATGCGATCCCAGTCAAAGCACGGGATTCTCACAACTCGATGAGTTGTTGGTCAATGGGGGATGGCCACGTGCGGCTTTGGTGGAGGTCCTTTGCGATCGCTACGGCGTCGGTGAATTACGTCTGCTGGCGTCAGGTCTGACGAGATCTGTAAGAGACGCGTATTGGACGGTTTTGATCAATCCACCCTGTGTTCCCTATGCGCCAGCGTTTCAAGCATTGGGGATCAACGTCCACGAACTGATGGTCGTCCACCCAAGCACTCATCAAGAGGCGCTGTGGTCATTCGAAGAGGTCATCGTGTCGGGTGCAACGCAGACAGTGTTGGCTTGGCTGAGTGAGAACGATCTTCAAGACAAACAACTACGCCGAATCCAGGCCAAGAGCAAAGAACACGAGGTGTTTAGCGTGCTTTTTCGGCCGTTGTCTGTAGAGCAGCTGCCTTCAGCAGCGGAATTGCGCCTGAAGATCGAACGGCAAACAATCGATCGCAAACTGGTCCTCTCAATCATCAAGCGCCGCGGTGGCTGGCGAGTTGCTGATCTCGAAATCGATTTGCCTTGGGGTCCAACAGCAACTGATTCGCAACGTACGCGCCAGCTCCTTGCAGATTGGGAACGAACGCGTCGTGACATGAAAGCGGTTACGGTCTGATGCTGTGGTTCGGCCTGCATCTGCCATTTCTAGCGTTAGAGGTTTTCGAACAACGCGAAATCAAAGATCAGGGCTTACCGGCGGTGGTCACCGATACGCAACAGGTGTTTTGTGCTAACGAGTCGGCACGAGCGGCTGGTATTCGTTTGGGTGCGAACCTGGCGACAGCCAGGAGTTTGGTTCCTGAGCTGACTCACCATCCTCGGAATCAAGAAGCGGAATCACAGCGTATGGAACGCTTGGTCATGACGGCCTACGAATTTACTCCCTATGTGAGTGTGGCTGATTTTGACGCGCTGCTGTTGGAAATGGAGGGAAGCCTCAAACTCTTCGGCGGCGTCAATCATGTTCGACGCAGATTGCGGTCGCGCTTTGGACGTGTTGGGCACCGCATTGCAATAGGCGTAGCACACACGCCACGCGCATCGCTGGCATTCGCCAAGAGCGGAGCCGGTGCCACTTGGCCCGACTTTCCTGAAGGAAGCGAAATCGAGCGCATCGGGTTACAGCAGTTGGACGCTACGTCACTTGATTGTCTAGAACTCGAACCCAAAGTCCGGGAACGGTTCGCGAATATGGGCATGCGCAAAGTAGGAGACATCGTGCAGGTGCCAAGACATGAGTTGCGCAAGCGATTCGGTAACGAACTGACTGAGTACGTGGCGCAACTGACAGGTGAACGTGTTGACCCATGGGAAGCGGAGCAGCCTCTTGAAGTGTTTAGCGAACGGTTGCACTTGATTGATCCAGTGCGTGGAAAGGATGAAGTGCTTGAACCCATGGAGCACCTGGCCAAGGTCTTATCGAAGTGGCTTGGGAGATTGAATTTGGGTGTGCGGCGACTACGTTGGGGTGTATACACGTTTGAGGGAGATGGGGCTGCGTTTGAAGTAGGGTTCGAACAACCCCGCCATGAAGTCTCTGACATCATGGCGATCACCGGTTTACGTATGGAAACAGTTGATCTGCCCGGCGAAGCAATGACGGTGGCTTTGGATACATTACGTACAAGCCATCTCGGTTTGAAATGGGTTGAGCGCGATGTATTAGGACAGACGCTGACGCGGGCAACGCCGTCACATGAACTGCTTGACCGATTGACAGCGCGTCTAGGTGATACGGCGCTTCAACGGTTCTGCATTCTCGACGATCATCGGCCAGAGTTCGCCTGGATGCCGACTGACCAAGCCGATGCACGTGATGCGTCGATCACCGTCCCTGAGCTTGGTCAACGGCCATTGTGGTTGCTGGAACCGCCGATGCGTGTTCGTGCTGGGCATTTGCATATCGTCAGCGGTCCTGAACGGATTCAATGCGGGTGGTGGGATCACGAACAGCACCGCGATTATTTCGTAGCCCGAGATCGCGATGAAACCTGGTGCTGGTGCTTCCGCGATATGAAAGGCTGGTTTGTCCATGGCTACTTCGCCTGAACAGACCTCGGGGATTGGGTTTGCGGAACTGCACTGCAAATCCAACTACTCGTTCTTGACCGGTGCATCGCATCCAGAAGAACTGGTCGTTCAGGCACACGCGTTAGGTTATCGAGCGATCGCCATCACCGACGAATGTTCGTTTTGCGGCATCGTCAAGGCACATGAGGCGGCTAAGGCAAAGGGCATGCACCTTATTGTCGGTGCCGAATTCAATCTTTCCATTGACTCGTTTGAGTCAGTTGAAATCGTGCTGCTAGCTCCAACACTGACTGCTTATCAGCACCTGTCGAGCTTAATCACTGCGGCACGGCGCAACGCAGAGAAAGGTGAGTATTTGCTTGAGATGAGTATGCTGGAAAGTGTCAGTGATTGCTTCGCGATCTGGCCTGTGCCATGTGGAACGGTCGATGACTTGGTGCCGGTAGGGGAAGCACTGCACACATGCCTGCCACATCTATGGCTGGCACTTGAATTGTTCATGGATGGCGAGGACACCCGCAAGACCGCGACTGCCCTGGAATTAGCGTTGACGTTGAACTTGCCGATCGTTGCAGCAAATGATGTCCATATGCACGTCCCCGAACGGAAGCGGCTCTTGGATACGCTCACAGCGATTCGTGTCGGCACCCCGGTCAGCAAACTCGGTGCATTGGTAGATTCAAATGGCGAACGCCATTTGCGGCCAATTCAAACCTTGCAAGAGCTCTACCACGAAGGGATGTTGGCTGAATCTGCTCGGATCGCAGAAGCCTGCACTTTCACGATGGATCAACTGGCCTATGAATATCCTGCGAACTTAGTGCCGCCAGGTCTCACTCCCGCCCAGCATTTGCGCCAACTCACGTTTGCGGGCGCCAATGAACGCTGGCCCTACGGTATACCCCCTGATGTCGTCGAGTTGTTGGAAAAAGAACTAAAGCTGGTTTCAGAACTGAACTACGAAATGTACTTTCTGACGGTCCACGACATTGTTCGTTTTGCACGTGAACGCGGCATTTTGTGTCAGGGAAGGGGGTCTGCTGCGAACTCGGCCGTCTGTTTCTGTTTGATGGTCACCGCAGTCGATCCTGCACGGATTCACTTGTTATTCGAACGATTTGTATCGAAAGAGCGTCACGAGCCGCCTGATATCGATGTTGATTTCGAACACGAGCGTCGCGAGGAAGTCATTCAATACATCTATGAACGCTATACCCGTGACCACGCTGCCTTGGCAGCGACCTTGATCACGTACCGACCACGTAGCGCAATTCGTGACGTCGGGAAGGCATTGGGCTTCGATCTGGATTTGGTTGACCTCTTGGCGAAATCGATGTCGTGGTGGGACTCGAAAGAGGTCATCGACGAACGTTTACGTGAATTTGGATTGGATCCGCGCGCGTTAGAAGTCAAACAGTTTGTTGCTTTGGTGACCGAGATTCTTGGTTTTCCTCGCCATTTGTCGCAACATGTGGGTGGCTTCGTGATCTCGGAGCGCCCACTTTCACAACTGGTACCGATCGAGAATGCTGCCATGCCTGATCGCACGGTCATCCAATGGGATAAGTACGACTTAGAAACAATGAATCTGATGAAGGTCGACGTACTCGGATTAGGCATGCTGAGTGCAATTCGAAAAGCGTTTGACTACGCCAACGAATTCCATCACTTGCGGGGGTCCGACCAATTGACATTGGCGACGGTACCTCCTGAAGATCCAGCGACCTATGAAATGCTTCAGCAAGCTGACAGTGTGGGCGTATTTCAAGTGGAATCGCGTGCGCAAATGTCCATGTTGCCACGCCTTAGGCCAGCGTGCTTTTACGACTTGGTGATCGAAGTCGCCATCGTGCGGCCAGGCCCGATTCAAGGCGATATGGTGCATCCGTATCTAAAACGCCGCCAAGGACTTGAACCCATTACTTACTCAAGTCCAGAAGTGAAAAAGGTTCTTGAGCGGACCTTCGGTATCCCGATCTTTCAAGAGCAGGTCATCGAACTGGCAATGGTGGCAGCAGGTTTCACTGCGGGGGAAGCGGATCAACTTCGACGGGCGATGGCAGCGTGGAAACGTAAAGGTGGTCTCGACGAGATTGGCCAAAAGCTGATCAACGGCATGCTGGAGCGAGGGCATCCGGAAGATTTCGCCAAGCGAATATCGGAACAGATCAAGGGTTTTGGCGAATACGGTTTTCCCGAATCACATGCAGCGAGCTTTGCATTACTGGTATACGTCTCATCGTGGTTGAAACGACATGAACCCGCCGCGTTCTACTGCGGATTGTTAAACAGCCAGCCGATGGGTTTCTATTCGCCGTCACAGTTAGTGCAGGATGCCATTCGGCATGACATTGAAGTATTGCCTGTGGATGTGCAATGCAGTACCTGGGATTACCATTTGGAACGGACTGATCAGGTGTCGCCAAGTGATATTCGGCAACAGGGTGCACTACGCGTGGGCTTTCGTCAAATCAAAGGGCTGAATGAAGAGGTAGGTCTTGTCATTGAAGCAAATCAGCCATATCTAGACATAGACGATCTGGCACGCCGGGCAGATTTGAATGACCGCGATTTGACCTTTCTAGCACGCGCTGGTGCTTTGGCCACGCTCTGCGGTCATCGGCATCAAGCGCATTGGGACGCAGCAGGTGTTGAAGCACCAACCCGATTGGCAACGATGGCGGAGGCATTTGAAGCCTATGTCACCGAAGTCCAGTTAGCGTCCCCTACAGTCGGCGACGATACTGTGTCGGACTATCGCTATTTAGGACTGACACTAGGAGCCCACCCAATGTCTCTACTAAGGCAACATAAAGTGTTTCGGCGTTGTACTACGGCAGCTACGCTGAGCACCTTGAGGCCAGGACGATATGTCCAGTTAGCAGGATTAGTGACGTGTCGACAACGTCCAAGTTCAGCGACAGGTGTGTTGTTCCTCACGGTCGAAGATGAAACGGGAAATGCGAATTTAGTAGCCTGGGAAGCTGTGGTTGAAAGATTCCGAAAAACGCTCGTGCATGGGCAATTGCTGATGGTAAAAGGCGTTATTGATCGAGAAGGGGAGGTCGTGCATGTGATGGTTGGGTATGCGCAAGACATGACTGAATATCTTGATCAACTAACGACATCGGATGAAAAAACTGGTACATTGGCTCGTTCACACGATTTTCATTGATTGACATGGACGCAAGTATTACCAGTCACCGAAGTACTAGGTGGAGTGTAAGCAACAGAATAAAAAATGGAAAGCAGAAACGAAAGACACCCACCGATAAACACGCCATATGAGTGCGCAAAGATCGTGATGAGATCGCCAAACGAAAACGGCCAACCAAGTAAATGAAAACTAACCGGAAACACTCAGAGCAGCCCGTAAAGCGGCTACGACATTTGGACCGTCATAGACACCACCATGACCGTTCCACTTGAGTGGATGGGAGCAAAGCAGAGTCTCTACATTCGTTGGGTTGGACCAATGATTAAGAGCTTCATGTACGGGCTTGCCACAAGCAAGAACCACAAGAGGCCGACAAACTGAAACTACTAAATCTAATCTACCTCCAGGCGCAACCGTCTGCAAGTTAGCAATCTGATCAACCTTACCAGTAAAGTCTGGTATTGGGTTCAAACACATCAACATCACTTGACTCCAAGGATTGACTAAAGAGTTCTCAAGCGCTTGAGGTAGGAACTTGTGAAGGTTGTACCAGGAAGGATTGGGGTGCAGACTTGACCACCGAACGTTGTGTACGTGACCTATTCCACCTAGGATCGGAGTGTGCGGTCCGAGATAAGATCCGGCACGATGATCCATTTCCTTAGATTTTCCAGGACGATGCCAAATGACCAAACACGCAGCATTTGCGGTGCCGAATGCGTGTTTAGGCCAAACTGTAGAACTAACGTGCGAAAGAATTCGACTAGGCCAATCCAATCCCTCGTTGGGATCTCGTCCGTCGAGTACCTGATCCCAATATGGTGGGGTTGTATGTTGAATTTCAGGAAATACTCGATACAAAGTGGCTGCTAGTTCCCTTTCTCTAAGATCTCGGCTGTAGAGCTTCATCAATAGCTCAGGTTAACGAACAGCTTTACCGTAAGAGATTTTCGTCTCGCATTACCCAACATTACTCGTTCTCGTACAGCTCTCGTTCCCATCAGTAATGTCAAATGAACAATCCGTGCCTTGATTACCTCGAGCATGTCAATTCGAACCCTCCGTGTCTTGTGCCCGGATCACGTTCTTACTTGCATCTTTCGATGTATGCTCGCTTACTACTGCGTGTGGAACTTACGTAGACCATGAAATATCTTGCTCATTGATGAAGATAACTTAGTGAAGTTATTACAGCGATAGGCGACCAGGGTGTGAAAGGCAACTTAAAAACGAATAATAGACCTGCGTCGAGTGACTATTGTGAAGAGATTGAGGAACAACGATAGATCGATGTCTAGAGAGCAACTAAGCAATGATGGTTTAGCAGGTCCATTTATGCTCGCGGATTGTTCTATTCTCGATGCCGTGTGCGAAGTGGCTGTAGAGTTGCAACTATTGCAGGCTCAGCAGAACAAGCTCGCTGCGTTAGCAGGAAGAGAAGATCTGCAACGCTGGACGACATTGATTAATCGGCACTTGGCATTTCAGCCGATTCAGGGTTTATTTCGAGATGCAAATCTACAGGCTGTGATAGCAGAACACTTTGGCACCGGACTTGTGCTGTGGCAGACCAAATTCTTCCCTAAGTACCCAGGCGTAGGAGAGAATAAATGGCATCACGATCGCATGATGGAGAATGGCAGCGACCCAGTCAATCTCTACGATACTAGCAACCATTTTTCGTTCGTAATTGCGTTGACGGATCTCGGAACCGATGCAGGTAGGATCGAGTTCATTCAAGGTTCACATCAACCAATCGATGGTTTAGACCGAGATGACTTGGCGCGTCTATTCCATGAAATGCCTGAGGTAGTTCACGACAGGATCAGACCGCTGACACTAAAGCGGGGGGAATTTGCAATATTCCATTCCCAAGTATTGCATCGTTCGCTGGCGTATGGTCATCGCGAGGAGGATTGGCGACCCGGTTATTTTGGCGCGCCGAATCCTGTATTAAGACGACAAGCGGACGTGCGTAAGGGAAGGGTCTCGTTGGCAGCTCGACTGGCTCGGAAGGAAACTGTCATCACGGAACGATGGGGGGCTAATCCTGCAGGTGCTCCTACAGCGATCGCGGAACCTGTACCTTATTACGACGAGAGTTCTCAACAGGTGGTAGGAAAAAAAACCGCTGTTCTACCTTTTAACTAAGCGACAAGGATGGGATTATTGGTGAGCGTAGATGGACGGAACACCTTGATCACAGATCGTTACGCTATTTAAAGAAAAATGGCTCCGCCTGCTGGGCTCGAACCAGCGACAGGTTGATTAACAGTCAACTGCTCTACCAACTGAGCTAAGGCGGATTAGGCGCGGATTATAAAAAGCAATCGGCTAAATCGGTAAGGCTTCCAACGCACGTCGACCAGACTTGAAGCTGATATAACGTCCTTAAAATTGCCGCGATTTCCCCACGTACCATCCCATGCCCCGCGTTACTTACGTTGAATTTGATGGCACGCCACACGAAATCGATGCCTCAATAGGCACGTCTTTGATGCTCAACGCCATTAATAACAATGTTCCGGGTATCGATGCGGATTGTGGAGGCGAATGTTCGTGCGCGACGTGCCACGTCATACTCTCTGACGAGTGGTTTGATCGTCTCGGTGAACCGAGTGAAAATGAAGACGCGATGCTTGGGTTGAACCCCGAGCGAACCGACAATTCTCGGCTTTCGTGTCAAATCCCTGTGACAGAGGAAATGGACGGACTTGTCGTCTCTTTGCCGGAATTCCAGTTTTAGCTAAGACCGCTCGGCACGTTAGCACCTCAAGATCAAGCAGCTAACGCCAATGAGTTTGGAAAATGCCACTGCGAAAGTCGACATTTCTCGACACCCACGGTTTACTCAATATAGTTTCTATTCCGGTACGGTAGCTTAGAGATCTTTTAGAAACTGTACATCGTACAGTGGCCAAGTCGATGTGCGATCGACATGCGTACGCGCTGGAACGTTTGCGAACTTTAGAGCACGTTTGGGTTGAAATCTATCAATATAGGAACTAAGACTTTTGGCTCGAGTTCGTTTCCCACTTTTTACTTCAATAGGAAGAACCGAGCCATCTTGTGCTCGATGCAGAAATTCGATCTCCGCTCTAGCTTGCTGCCAGCTATACATTGGATACGAAACGCGCGCTCGATATTCAGTTGCGAAGAAATTCTCGGCGTAAAAACCCTTGTAGGTCAAGTCTTGCTTGTGATGGTCTGTGTAGGTGAGTCCCAGTAGATTTCCGAGAAGTCCAATGTCAAATAGGAAGAGTTTAAAAAAGTTCTCCTTTGCGATCGCTGCCAGAGGTGGATTTGGTCGTGAGTCGATCAAACTGCTCCGCCATAGAAGGCGTGCTTTCTCAAGCCAAGCAATCGGACTACGTAGACTCGCATATCTGTTTTTACCAGGCAATACGTCATTAAAACGGTATCGTTGTACTGACGTGTTCACGTATTGCGCGAGCTGACTCCCAACGTTTCTGAAGACCGCTTCAATCTGAAATGCAGGAACGTGCGAGTCATACTTGCCGAAGTCTCGAATAAATCCTGCCAAAATAGCTTGTTGGATCTCGGTGATTCGCTGAATGCGTGCGTTAATCCCATCTAATGGTTCAATCCAAGCCGCGACAGCTTCAGGCATGCCTCCAACGAAGTAAAAATCACACAACATGCCCCAGAGTAGATTGTGAACCGTCGAATTTCGAACTTGGTCTTGAAACGCTGTTATTAGCGCCGGAGACCCACACGCGTTGATGAATTCTTCGAAGCACATCGGGAAAAGTTCAAGCAATTCAACCTTCCCGACGGGAAACGATCGCATCAATCCGAGATTAGAACCGGATGCGCAAAGGAATACATCTGGTCTACGTTCTGCGAAGTACTTCAAAGAGTTTAGCGCACGTTCGCACTCTCCCACCTCATCGAAGAAGATAAGGTCGTGCTTCTGGTCGATGTCCCGACCTAACGCCAATCCGATTTTGTTTAGCAGTGTATCCGGCTGTAGATCACCTTCAAAGACGTCAGATAGACTCGGATTCTCCAAAAAGTCAAGTTTGTGAATACGACGAAATTCGCGTTCGCCAAAGATGCTTTCAACGAGATATGTTTTGCCGGTTTGTCGTGCGCCGTCTACCAGTATCGGCTTTCTATCTGAACGGATTTTCCAATCGATCAGCGATTGATATGCTAGGCGTTCCACTTGCCACTTCAATATTTAAAGGCCGAATCTTAGACAAAATTACATTTTTATGCGCGTAAAAGTGACTTAAATTACATTTTTATGCGCGTGAAAATGTTGTTCTAAACACTTTTTGGGGGATTATATACTGAACTTGACAAGTAGGACGAGATTCTAATAATCCGCTCGTATGGGCGAACCGAACTGGGAAAACCGCACACTGTTTCACGGAGACAATCTTGCGTTCATGCGTGCGATGAATAGTGAATCAGTTGATCTAATCGCAACCGATCCTCCGTTCAACAAAGGTCGGGACTTCCATGCGACGCCTGATAGCTTGGCATCGGGTGCGAAGTTTCAAGATCGCTGGAGCTGGGAACGCGATGTTCACGAGGATTGGATCGACCAGATAACCGACGATTACCCGCGCTTGATGTCCGCGATCTCGCAGGCTCGCAATACTCACTCTGACAGTATGGGTGCATATCTTTGCTTTATGGCTGTTCGACTGCTCGCCATGCATCGATTGCTCAAGCCGAACGGGTCAGTTTATTTGCACTGCGACCCAACCGCTTCTCATTACATAAAGGCAGTAATGGACGCAGTGTTCGGACGTCGCAACTTCCGCAACGAGATCGTTTGG
>JAPOVY010000097.1 GCA_026707905.1 Gammaproteobacteria bacterium
ACACCTCGTCGTGCTTGTCGCCTATCAAATGCTGTGTCCATGCTGTGTAGCCCGAACCGTTCCCCTTGCACAACGATTAGACCAGACGTTTGACCGCAATGAGTGCGCGGTGGTAGGTCTGCACACGGTATTCGAGCATCATGACGTCATGACGCCGGAAGCGTTGGAAGTGTTTCTCTCTGAGTATCGAGTCAGTTTTCCTGTCGGTTGCGACGCGGCGGATTCGAATGGTGGTGCAATCCCTTTGACCATGCGTGCGTATGGCATGCAAGGTACCCCAACGCTCGTCATGATTGATAGTCAAGGACATCGTCGCACGCAACACTTCGGCGTTCACGATGAATTGGTTCTGGGTGCAGAAATTGGGTTGCTACTTGCTGAGCGACGCCTGCATGCTCTTAACAAGAACTAGCTGACCCGAATGCAATCTCCCGTTTTGAAACTACTGATCATGACTGAATCCTTTCGTGTTCGGCACGATCAATATCGAAAGGTGAACCTGATTCCGAGGGCGTTTGCTTTTCAATGACTACACAAGCTCTTTCACGCCCGACTAATCTCGATTTCGAAGCCGGTAAGATTGGGAAGATACCTGAGAGCTGGGCTTCCCCGACTCAACAAGGCGGATATTCCGTTCGACTGAGCGATGAAAACCCGAAACGGGGTCGCCTGTGTGTCGAAATTGCTAAACCCGACCGCCGTAGTTTTCCTAAAGCGCCATTTGGTAATGTCATGCAAATGATCGATGCCAAGCCGTTCCGCGGTAAACGACTCCGCTATACGGGATGGGCAAGGGCTCAAAGCGTCCTCACTGATTGGCTGCGAATGTCGACAAGCCGTGCACAAGCATGGATGCGCGTTGACAAATCACTCGGCACAATCGGTTTCCTCGACAGCATGCAGGATCGACCGATCCGCTCCAACAACTGGACTCGATTTGAAATCGTTGGTGACGTTGCCAACGATGCTGAGCACTTGAATCTCGGTCTGATTCTCCAAGGCAAAGGTAAAGCGTGGCTAGATGACGTACAAATCGATGTTCTAGGTGACGGCGGCGTAGGCAATCAATCGGCATCCCAACTCTCGCCACGCCAACTTAACAACATCGTCGCACTAACGCGATTAATCGGCTATGTCCGTTTCTTCCATCCCACCAAAACAGTCGCACGAACGAACTGGGATTTATTTACGATCAACGCGATCCGACATATTGAGAACGCCGATTCGCCAATCGAACTCGCTCATCGGCTGAACAACGTGTTTAAACCCATTGCACCTAAAGTACAAATCGAAGTTTGCGGCACGGAATTGGATGAATCAGGGTCTCTCGGCGAGCACCCATCCGATCCGAACGTTCGTTGTTGGCTACACCTAGGAGTTAACCTGAATCGGAGGTCGATCTACTCAAGTAAGCGACGTACGTTAGAGAGTACACGCGTATTCAATCTCGAACCAATTCGAGCCGACCTCGGCGGTGGCGTAACTACGCTCGTCCCTACTACCATCCCTACGAAAGATTCGAAGTCTTTTGAAGGCACTGCTTTCAAGAAGCTGCGATTCGATGGCGTACCATCCCGCTGGCGACCATCAAGCGATGACCGATCAAGTCGCATTGCATCTGTGATTTTGATCTGGAACGTAATTCAGCATTTTTATCCATATTTCGATGTCGTGGACACTGACTGGTTCGCAGAATTGAAGCGTACTTTGGAGAATAGTGCGACTGACGAAAGCGAGTCCGATTTTTATAAAACGCTCGAACAGTTTATAGCAACGCTGCGCGACGGTCATGGCGCTGTGATACCGCACAACCTTTATCCTCCTTCACATGATGCGTTCAAACGCGCTACGCCACCCGTAGCGTTTGATTGGGTCGACGATTCGATCGTCGTTACAGCGATCAGTCAAAATGTAGACGAACGGTTGCAAGTCGGCGACGTAATAACTGAGATAGGCGGCAAATCAATCGAGGCAAACATAGCTTCGATACGTGACCGTATTTCAGCGGCTACCTCGGGGCAACTTCGACTTGGAATTCTCACACGATTGATCATTGGACCGAATAGGTCCAAACTCTTTTTCAAAGCCCGCTCTGGTTCCGGCGAGGAGAAAGAGATTTCATTAGAACGGGTCGCCAGCTCAGATCCGTCACGTCTGATTCGGGAACCGCGTCCAGAACAAGGAGCGGAAGTTTCAGGCGGTGTGATTTACGTGGATCTAACGCGCAGGAACGGCATGCGTGACTTTACACGTCTGTTACCTAAACTCGCCGACGCACGAGGAATCGTGTTCGATGTTCGCGGCTACGCGGGATTTGAGTACAGAGCTGTTGTTTCTTACCTGATCGACTAGCCGGTCACTTCACCGCAGTGGCACGTGCCTGTCGTAACAAAGCCGGATCGACGCGATATGAGTTTCGGAAAAAGTAATTGGAAAGTGAAGCCTAAATCGCCTCGGTTGACCCAGAACGTCGCATTCATTACAGACAAGAGAGCGATTAGCGCATCCGAAACGCTCTTGGGAATAGTCGAACACTACAAGCTAGGAGAAATCGTCGGTCAATCGACTGCGGGCACTAATGGCGACGTCAACCCATTCACCGTTCCTTGCGGGTTTACGATCGCTTGGACGGGTCTTCGGGTACTGAAACACGACGGATCTCAACATCACGGCGTTGGTATTCAACCAACTATTCCAGTATCGCGCACGATTGAAGGAATTGCGGCTGGAAGAGATGAATTCTTGGAACGTGCCGTCGAAGCGCTAGTCCAGAAAATTCAACAGACTTGATCTAAGGTTCATCTGACGAGACTCTCACTTTCAAGTCGGCCTTTAGTCAACAAGCGTGATAGGGACTGAAGGAGGTCCTTCAACAACCAATCGCTGAACGAGACGCGGCAATGATCGCGGTGCAAAAAACTCATCTTTCGCTTCATTCAACGTCGCTACCGACCACCAACGGAATTCGTGAAAGACGCCGACATTGCTCAGATCTGGATTGTTATCTGCGGATGGTTCAAAACGCTGACTCTTAACTAGATAGATCCGTTCGTGCTGGTCAATTGCTGAAGCTGAGTCCTCGAACCCGCGCTCGAATCGATGGATCCTTCGCCATATCAAATTCGGTGAATCGAAAAGAGCCAGACCCGTTTCTTCCCAAACCTCTCGTTGCAGCGCATCGACAGGATCTTCATTCGACTTGACGCCACCGCCCGGCAACAACCACAACTCACCGCCGCGCGTTGGATGCTCCATCTTTAAGAGAAGAACCTCATTCGTTTCGGACAAAATCAACGCTCGCACCGCATGCCTCATCTGAATGCTATTCATATTTACATGTATTCAATTCTGGTCTTATCGTGCGGACACAGCGAATCATGAGTGCGACGACTAACGTTTTCAGTACACGTCGATTCAACCGACTGATTTTGCCAATTCGCGCTTGTCACTACCGCCACGTCATTCACCACCCGTGCGGAGACGCGTCAGCGAGAATTTTGGTATGACCTGCGCCATCTCGATAACGCGTGATTGAAAGCGTTGGATCAGTTCCTTCAAGAGCAATCTGCCACACCGGTCGTTTCTTACTCGCTTCTATAAGAGCGTGCTTCACGCGCATAAGGTTTTCCCTCGGAAACTGATACAACGCGATTGTTGAATAGACGACCAGTGCATGCTCGTTGGCGATGGTTGATATCAAACCGCGAAGAACATCTGCCGCATCACCCGCATGCAAGTGAATGCCACTATGCATGAACTCGTTCGCGGCGTCTATCAATCGCTGATGGCGTTCAACATGCTCCGGCCAAATCAACGCTCGTAACCAAAGCAACGGATCTGAATCGTCGAGATCTACTGGGTCAAGATCGATGCCGTCTCTGCTTGCGACCGGTATCGTAAGCGCTAACGACGGAAATGTAGTACTCCCTTTCATTTCCGCTTCGAGGTGAATTCTTGAACCCGCCATTCCCCAATTTGTCCGTTCCTTTCGATCGTGTTTGTAGGTGTAGTAGTAGCGATCGAAATTCAGGTTCAAGCCAGCGCTAGCGCCGACGTCAATAAGAGATGGTATGGACTCGCTTTCGGTGAGGCATCGCAATGTGCCAATAGTGATTTTTCTTGAAAAACGACATCATTAGGAGAACGAGTCCATGAATCATTGTAAAGTTATCGTCATCGATACGACAAAGCACAGCTTTGCATTACACGGCACTGACGCGAACGGCGGTACGGTCTTTAACAAGACCCTGACCCGTGCGAAGGTGTTGCCGTTCCTAAGTACCCAAGCCCCTTGCACGGTCGCGTTGGAATGCTGTGGCGGCTCACATTACTGGGGTCGCGCCATTCGCGCCCTCGGCCACAACGTCAAGCTGATTCCCGCCAACTACGTCAAGCCATTCGTAAAACGCCAGAAGAACGACGCCAACGATGCAGCCGCGGTGGCCGAAGCCGCCAGCCGTGCCTCGATGCGCTTTGTCGCCGTCAAGACCCGCGATACGTAAGCGCGTGCGACGCTGTATCGCACGCGTGCGTTATTCGTGCATCAACGCACGGAGACGGCCAATGCGATTCGCAGTCACCTACTGGAATTCGGCATCATCTGTGGACGCGGCTTTGCTGCGCTTGGCAAGGTCCGAGACGCCCTCGAAGACGGCACGTTAAAGACCCTTGAACCATTACCGGTCTCGATACCGGCTGCGTTAGCCGTGCTGTTCGCCCAGGTTGAGCGTCTGACCACCCAGATCGACGACTGCGAGGTCAAGATGCGCGCCATTACGGCGACAGATCCAGATGCGAGGCGATATCAAACCGCTCCCGGCGTCGGTCCGATCACCGCCTTCGCCAGCGACTTGACGCAGTTCAAGAACGGTCGCGAATTCGCGGCTTGGATCGGTCTGACCC
>JAPOVY010000007.1 GCA_026707905.1 Gammaproteobacteria bacterium
TCGCGATCGGGCGCATTTTTATATGTGGAATTTGCAGAAGATTATTTTCACAACCTACATATTTTTGTTTTATATTACGGACAAGTTATTAAAAGATATTCCTAACCTATAAATCTTGCACTAATTCTCTAATAGTCCTTATCTTCCTATATGCAAAATTAGCGGCTCGCTCTTCGTATTAATCATATGGAATCCAGCAAAGAACGTGCCAACGCTATCCGTGCATTGGCTATGGATGCTGTTCAGCAAGCTAATTCAGGTCATCCCGGTGCGCCAATGGGACTCGCGGATACGGCCGAAGTCCTTTGGCTGCAATACTTGCGTTTTAATCCAAAAAACCCACATTGGTTCAATCGCGATCGGTTCGTACTTTCGAACGGTCATGGTTCCATGTTGCTCTACGCTGTATTGCACCTGACGGGTTACGACGTATCTATCGACGACATACGTAACTTCCGACAGCTTCATTCAAAAACAGCTGGCCATCCTGAATATGGCGAGTGTCCCGGCATAGAAACTACTACGGGACCCCTCGGGCAAGGCTTCGCGAATGCTGTAGGTATGGCGTTAGCCGAGACGCTGTTGGCTAGTGAATTCAATCGTGATGGCTTTGATGTCGTTGATCATCGTACGTGGGTTTGCGTCGGGGACGGATGCTTGATGGAAGGTATTTCACATGAAGCCGCGTCTCTGGCAGGCACGCTCGGACTCGGTAAGTTAATAGCTATCTATGACAGTAACGGCATTTCTATCGACGGTGAAACTAAGTATTGGTTTACTGAAAACGTCGTCGAGCGCTTCAAGGCATATGGCTGGCGTGTGATCGAGAATGTCGATGGACACGACACGAACGCCATTAAGGAAGCGTTCAATGCCGCATGTGAGGCTAGTAATCAACCTACTCTAATCTACTGTAGAACGACTATTGGTTATGGTGCGCCTAACAAGGGTGGAACGGCGAGCGCGCACGGTTCGCCACTCGGCGACGATGAAATCGCGCTAGTTCGCGAACAGTTAGGTTGGTCACACGAGCCCTTTACGGTTCCAGAATCAATCTACGCAGAATGGAACTCGACAGAGCGAGGTGCGCTACTCGAAGAAGAATGGGAAACCAAAATGACGGCGTACGCCGAGGCATATCCTAGCCTCGCGCGCGAACTAACTCGACGAATCTCCGGCGAACTACCAGATGGTTGGGAAGATAGCATCAATGAATTCGCGAAGCGGGGACAAAGAGAAGGTGCGTCGCTTGAGACGCGCAAAGCGTCTGGTCAGTGTCTGGACGTACTCGGTCCAATCGTCACTGATTTACTCGGCGGCTCCGCTGACCTGACCGGATCCAACAACACGCAATGGGATGGCGCAGGTTGGTTGTGGGAAGGCGGACGCTATCTGAACTATGGTGTACGTGAATTTGGAATGACGGCAATCGCCAATGGCTTGTCATTGCACGGCGGGTTTATTCCCTACACGGGAACATTCCTAGTGTTCATGGAGTATGCTCGTAATGCGGTACGTCTATCCACGCTCATGGGGCTCCGGCATATCTTTGTCTACACACACGATTCTGTGGGATTGGGCGAAGACGGACCGACACATCAACCCATAGAACAACTGACCAACCTACGGACGACTCCAAACCTCGCAGTATGGCGTCCATGCGATGTCGCAGAAACTGCAATTTCTTGGCGGGAAGCACTTCGACGGACTGATGGTCCGTGTGCCATCGTATTGACTCGCCAAAAAACGCAACCACAGCTTCGCGACGATGAAACGTTCAATAACATCGAAAGAGGTGGGTACACGCTACGGCGCGAATCATCGGCGTTACAGCTGATCCTGATAGCTACCGGATCTGAAGTCGAAGTTGCACAAGCCGCTGCTGACCAACTGGAGAAAGAAGGAGTTGGCGTAAGGGTTGTTTCGATGCCATCGGTCGATCGGTTTTTGGCGCAATCCGTCGACTATCAGGAGTCTGTTTTGCCAAAGGAAATGCGCAATCGAATTGCAGTAGAAGCCGCACACCCGGACTATTGGCGTCGATTTGTGGGACTTGACGGCGACGTCGTAGGGATCGGTCGCTACGGGCTGTCTGCGCCAGGACCCGAAGTCATGGCTGAACTTGGCATCGATCCTGCAAATGTCGTAAACGCTGCCACTGAATTGCTAGCGTAACAAATGGCGGTCATCCAGCTCACCGATCTCCAACTACAGAACAAACGGGTTCTAATCCGCACTGACCTGAACGTACCGCTTGACGGAACCAAGATTACCAATGATCGACGTATACGCGCTACGTTACCTACGATTGAGCTTGCTCTTGATCGAGGTGCCGGTGTGTTGGTCGTTTCTCATTTGGGACGCCCAAAGACGGGGGTAGATAACGCTCACCTATCCCTTCAACCCGTCGCTGATTGCCTACGAGTACTGCTAAAGCGTCCAGTGGAACTTATTAAGGAGTGGCACAGTGGGTTGGATGTGAATGCAGGTGAGGTCAAGCTACTCGAGAACATTCGTTTCCATTCGGGTGAAACGAAAAACGATCCTGAATTAGCTCGTTCGCTTGCGTCACTTTGTGACGTCTACGTCAACGACGCATTTGGAACGGCACATCGAGCACATGCCTCAACGCATGGCATCGTAAAGTACGCGACCGAATCATGTGCGGGCATGCTACTTGCGGCTGAAATCGAAGCCCTAGAACAAGCATTGGCGAATCCGAAGCGTCCGCTAGTGGCGGTTTTAGGCGGTTCGAAAATATCTGGCAAGCTGGAGGTCCTACACAACTTAAAAAGCCTAGCCGATAAGTTGCTTGTCGGCGGAGGCATGGCCAATACGCTCCTACTCGCAACGGGTGTTAATGTTGGTAACTCACTCGTCGAGAAAGAACTCATCAACGACGCCAAGGCAATACTTGAAGCTGCTGAAATTCCTTTACCGGTGGACGTTATGACATCGGAATCGATCGATGCTGAGAGTCACGCGTTTTTGCGACTGACTGATTGCATTCCGAGCCACGAGGCTATCGTTGATGTCGGACCCGAAACGGCTCGCCAATACGCTAAGACAATCGCTGAGGCAGGCACGGTCATATGGAACGGTCCCATGGGCATCTTTGAAATCCAGCAATTCGCAGAAGGTACACGGCAAGTCGCAAATGCGATAGCAAACACCAACGCATATACGCTCGCAGGTGGAGGCGATACGATCGCGGCCATCGAGCAGTTCGACATTTCCCATCGCCTTGATTACATTTCAACCGGTGGCGGCGCATTCCTTGAGTTCATTGAAGGGAAACAATTGCCGGGAATAGAAGTGTTACAGCGCGACTCATGACGTTCATCGAAAGTCACGTGCAACATCACGTAAGCTAGAAATAAGATGCCTTCGCAATCAACCGCGACCGAGGAGTTTTGGTCAAAGGCGATGGGTGTATTCGCTGCGCATCAAATCAAGACCGAGCCTGATGATCTCGCAAACTGGGGAACTGACTGGACCAAAAGCTTTCGAGTCGATCCGCTCGCGATCGTATTTCCAGAATCAATCGATCAAATCGTACACCTTGTGAAACGCGCCCCCGAATGGGGAGTTGCACTCGTACCTTCGGGAGGGCGTACTGGTCTTTCTGGCGGCGCGGTTGCGCCTAATCAGGAAATCGTCGTGTCGCTCGATCGCATGAACAAGATACTGGCGTTCCATGAGACCGACAAGATCGTGCACTGCCAAGCTGGATTAGTTACCCTGCAGCTCCAGGCTTTCGCGATCGAACACGGGTTGTTCTATCCGGTTGACTTCTCTTCTTCTGGTTCTAGCCAGATAGGAGGAAATATCGCGACCAATGCCGGTGGCATTCGGGTTATTCGATACGGTATGACACGTCGATGGGTAGCAGGTCTCACGGTAGTCACAGGCACGGGTGAGGTATTGAAGCTCAATCACGGACTGATCAAAAACGCAACAGGCTACGATCTGCGCCATCTTTTTGTAGGATCCGAAGGTACCTTAGGAATCGTGGTTGAGGCGGAGATGCGCTTAATACCTCAGCCTGAGGAGCAGCAAGTCATGGTGCTCGCCATTTCAGATTTAGACCGAATATTGGATGTGTTGCGAGCATTTCAAAGCACTGTGGAACTCTCTGCATTCGAGTTTTTCTCCGAACTGGCGTTGCAGAAGGTACTTGCCCATCGAGACGTACCACGTCCATTCTCGAACGCGAGTCCCTTCTACGCGTTGCTCGAGTATGACGCAAATCAATTCGAAGTCGCGAACGAAACATTCGAACGTGTTCTAGAAGCAGGAAGCGTCGTCGATGGAGTCGTTAGCCAGTCGCTAAGTCAAGCAACGGCACTATGGGCGCTCCGTGAAGGGATCAGTGAATCCATTGCTTCATTCACGCCATACAAGAATGACATATCCGTCAGAATCGGTGAAGTTCCCGGCTTTTTAAAGGACGTCGATCGCATTGTCACCCAACACTATCCTGACCTGGAGGTCGTCTGGTTTGGCCATATCGGTGATGGCAATCTACATTTGAACATTCTTAAACCTGCAGAACTAGCCATTGACGATTTCTATCAACGATGCCATGAGATTAGTCCGAAGCTATTCAGCCTAATCCAGAACCGTGAAGGCAGCATTTCTGCCGAACACGGCGTAGGTTTACTTAAACGTGATTTCTTGAACTACTCGAGATCCGACGAGGAAATCCGATTAATGCGAGAACTCAAACGCGTCTTTGATCCATACAGAATTCTTAACCCAAACAAGCTTATAACGGCTTAATTCACAAGCAACTTACGGTTCGATTACCAATTGTTATCGGAACCGTCACGCCTATGGAATTCAGGCGGCCAACTATTCAATGGCGCAGGTCGTTCAAGTGCTAACGCCTCATTGAATTCAATGCCTAGACCTGGTTCCTCTCTTGGTGCTGCATACCCATCTTCAAAATGCAGTTGCTTCGGAAAAAGATCTTGAGCGTAGCTGCCAGGGGCACGTGGCATCTCCTGAACGCCTACGTTGGTGGTTGCCATACAAAGCGCAACACCCGCCGCCGCACTGACCGGGCCAAGAGGATTATGGGGCACGATATCTATGTAGTGCGTTTCGCACCAGTGAGCGATTTTGAGCGCTTCGGTCAGACCTCCCGCGATACATAAGTCGATTCGGGCGTAGTTGATCAGTTCCTCTTCAATAACTTCCCTGAATCCCCACTTAGATGACCACTGTTCTCCTGCCGCAATCGGCACGCTAACTTGACGTGCCAACGTTCGATAGGATGCGGGGTTTTCCGATCGCAATGGGTCTTCAATGAAAAACATGTTGAATGGTTCAAGTGCCTTACAGAGAGCGACAGCATTCGCCATATCTAATCGTGTATGCACATCAATGCATAGATTGACGCCATCTCCTACTGCTTCTTTAATTGCTGAAATTAACTCTACGCCACGCGATATCGCCTCTCGAGGTTCAAAAAGAGCACCACTCTCGTTAGATTCTGATAGATCCGCCGGTAAGTCGAAACGTGCGAATTTCCAACCTTGTTTCGTTGTCTCGCTGCAACTTTCGACGGTATCAGCCAAACTCGCGCCGCGGTTATGTGGATAGCAAACAACCTTATCTCGAACAGGACCGCCTAGCAGTCGGTAGACAGGGAGATCTAACGCCTTCCCTTTGATATCCCATAGCGCGATATCAATCGCGCTGATCGCGCACGAATAAACTCTATCCGCTGGAAAGAACGACCGTCGAAACATGCGTTGCCACAGCCGTTCGGTCGCCAGTGAATCTGCGCCGACGCAAAGATCACCGAGATGTTGGATCGCTTGCTGAACCGCACCGCCCCAATGACCAATTCCGACTTCACCGAGACCGGTGATTCCGTTGTCGGTCTCGATTTTGACGATGAAGTACTTCCGTTGTGTTTCGTCAAGGAAAATGAAACTCTCGATCGATTCGATCTTCAAAGGCGTACTCCGATTCGAATTGGTTTGTTAGTCCTTTAATAAGAAGACACTGACACGGTGCTCGCAACTTTGCCTGTGCTCTACATCGCCCTGAGGAAGCGGCGCTTCAAACGCTGAGTGGTACGTGTTGTAAACCGTTTTACCATCGTCAGTTTTGTGGTATTCAAATAGATTCAACACCAGTACTTCGTTCGTCGTCATGCTCGGGTAGTAGTACCAACGTTGATCTTCGTTGTAGCGCAACGACAATTGATTGGTAACCTGCCCCGACATCGTAAAACCTTTCAAACCGGACGAAACGAGGTCGTCGTGCTGCACAGTGCTCGCATCCAACACAGCTAAAGGTAAATGTTGAAGGGGCCTGCTCATATGGACTGTGCGCCAGAAATTAATCATCATATGTCCTCGCACTTCGTCCCGATCAAATCGATTTCGCCACCCGTACGCGTGATCCTTATTGCCAAACGCCATCGCGTTTTCTGCATAGTCATCTGCCGTCCGCCCGTAGTCGTTGTGCACCACGAGACCAAAGAATGGGTTCGGCGTATTCTCGCCACGTCGAAGCAACATGTTAGGCTGATCTATCTCTATTCGTTCCGCTGGTAGCAGGATGTTGCGGATGATGTCGTCAACTTCTGGTAGGTAATGCAGTTCGACTTCGTTCACGGCCGCGTCTGAGTTCAAATCCACAGAATGGTCGCCTGCGGCATCAGTGGCTCCGAACGCACCGGAATCCCAGTTTTGAACTTTGGATTCGTGCTGTAAAAGCACGAAACCATGTTTCTTGAAGAATCGGCTATGAAAGTTCGCCTCCCCGTCGTCTTCGGATGCTTGAAGCTCTCGCCCATCCAAAATGTCAATGCTCGGTGCTTCGCCAAACGGATAGGTTCCCGGCGTGGGTTGTTGAGTTTTTACGTCGATCACCACCTTTCGATCACTCGTAAAGCCCGGCATGAACAAGCCATTCAATCGTGTTGATACTGTCGATACGCCTGTGTTGCTCATAGCTTCTATCTCCTAAAGAGAACCCGCGAAAACCCGTGCCACTGCTATGACACAGGTTCAACGAAGTCAACCATTCAATCTAGTAAATCAGCACCCGAATTATCAAGCTAAGCGTCGTCTCGGCTTTTTCGAAGATTGGATTTAGCAAGCGTGCTCTTAATCGCGAGATCAACGAGTTTTGCTTGAATCAGCGCATTTGACTTCCGAGGTCAGCGCATCAGGCGCTGAATGCAATGGGCGTCAATTCAAACGGCAAAAACTCCATCAGACAGCTAATAGCATGGAATTCACGATTTTCGTCCAGCGTATTCATGTCGCTTTTGACAGACGTATTTCACGCAGTAGCGTTTGATTCTTAGCGTAGAGGGTTATTTACGGCAGCCGACTTAGCTCCTCTTGGACTAGACTAGCTCTGGTTTGTGTCAACGGAACGTTCGGCGGACTCTCTGAGTCTGAATTGGTAGTAATCTTGCTCAAACATCGGGATTCTTATCCGTCGAAGCAAAAGAACTTTTAGATAAGCACGGATTACGTGAGCCCGCCGTTGAGGGTTACCAGGTTTCCTCTAATCTTGATGTTAGCGGGTCAGTTCAATAACGTCTCGCAGCAAACATCAATTGCATTCCACTTCGACGCATGTCGTTGACGTATCGTTTTAGTGCAACGTAACTCAACGCCACAATCGTGTCCAACTAGTGTTACCGACGGTCGGTTTTCCGAAAAAATGCCGTTTTCAACCACGCCAGGAATGTTGTTAAGTCGCCGTTCGACGCTTTCCGGATCGCTGAGATCAAGACGTTCCACGTCAAGGATTAGGTTGCCGTTGTCTGTTTGAACGCCTTCTCGTTCCGTAGGTAAGCCGCCCAATTGCACTATTTGAGCTTCAACATGTGCCTTTGCCATAGGAATCACTTCAACTGGCAAGGGGCATTCGCCCAAGCGTTCGACTACTTTGGATTTATCAACGAGACATACAAAACTGTCGCTAAGAGAGGCTACTATCTTTTCTCGCGTAAGCGCACCGCCGGCTCCTTTAATCAGTGCACCAAGAGCATCGACTTCGTCTGCACCGTCAATATAGAGAGCCGCTCGTTCGCCGCAATTTGAATCCAGCACCTCAACGCCGATTTCTTGTAGCGCTCGAGTCGATGCATCTGAACTAGAGAAAGCGCCACGCAAATCGAGGTTCCGCTTTCCTAGCTCATCGATATAGAAGTTCACCGTCGATCCCGTCCCAACGCCTAGTATGTCTTTAGGGCTGAGCCACGCGTGCGTCAGTTCGATCGCAACTTCTGCGACCCTTTGCTTTAGTTGATCTTGACTCACACAAGATTCCTCAAGCGTTGAGCACTATTCAACTTGCTCGTTGAATTCCGCTTCCGAAACCAGTAAATCAGGTTCCTTCACACGATCGATATAGAGCACACCATCCAGATGATCGATCTCGTGCTGGCAAACAGTAGAAAGGAAGCCATCGAACTCCATCGAACGTGATTTAGCAGCGAGATCCATGAAGTCCAATCGGATGTGTTGAGGTCGTTCTACGTAGCCTCTTTTCCCTGGTACCGACAAACAACCCTCCCAATAACCCGCTGTCGGTCCATCGAGTACGGTCACGACAGGATTGATGCAGATCGTACGTACAAGGCTCTCGCCCCCTTCAACATAGCCGTTGTCTTCCGGAACATCGAATAGCACCACCCTCAATTGCTCACCGATCTGTGGTGCCGCAAGTCCAATGCCTTTGGCTTCTAAAAGCGTGTCGGTCATGTCGCGGACTAATCGTCGCATCATTGGTGAGCGAATCTGACTTTTCGTGACCTCCTCGGATCGTTCCCTAAGACTAGAGGTACCAACCGTTAAGATTTTGCGAACACTCATTTACTATCTCCGCACGCGTGCTGTATACATGCAGCTGCTCGAGACGAGCAAATATCCCATCCTTTCTCAGTCACCACGGCATCTAGTCGACGATCCCATGTATTCCTTTCAATCGAATCAACTCTTTGGATCTCGTGGCCAATCCCAATCAACAAAGTGTCACCAACGGTGAAATAACGATCGTAAAAACCTTTGCCACGCCCCAATCGATCGCCATCCTCGGTGAAGGCAACAAGCGGTACTAACGCGACCGACATCTCAGCTTCTTCAATGCTAATCCCAACCTCAGGTTCCTTGATACCCCACTGATTCTCCAAGAGCGTGTCGGAGGGATTAAACGGAAAGAACGCCATTTCCAGCCCTTCGATCCGAGGTGCGACAAGCTTAATCCCGTCTGAATGGAGTTTTTCAATGACCGGCGCCAAATCCACTTCGCCGTCGCTACTGAAATAAACAGCCACGCAGGTAGCTGATGAAAACACGTTCGAACACAGGAGATGAGCGCTAACAGCTAGTGCGTGTTCTTCTTGCTGTTCGGCGGAAAGGCCTCGCCGCGCACTGCGAAGTTCAATTCGCAAGTTCACGACCTTCGCATACATTGGACATGGGTTACCGGGATTTCACGACTGATCCGATCCTGAACCGATAGGTAACAGGTGGAGAATCCGATCGCGTCATTAGGCTTCCCCGAAGGGCGTGCACACAGACAAAACCAGCAATTGCTCCGAATTTTTAAATACGGTTCGGTGCTAAACCAGCCGGTGATAACCCCGGTAAAAAAAGTATAGCAAGCCTAACTCATGCTTACTGTTCGGAAAGAGCGTCGTCAATCTCGTTGAGTTTGCTTGTTGCGGCTTCGATTCGTCGAGTCATCGCCTCTCGTTCTTCTTTAGCTGCACCTGACATTTCATCACACAAGTACTCTAACGTGACTGCGACTAAGTGATCAAGCATTGTTTTGGCCGAAATCTGGCCGTCACCTAGATCAGCTCGCAAATCTGCATCAAGCTTCTCAGCCGCTTGGACCAAGACTTTCTCTAGGCTCGGTGTGCAAGTAAGCCCGAATGTTCGACCAAGTATCGATAGCTCGACCTGGATTGTTTCCTCAGACACGAGCTTTGCTAACTTTGTGCCGTCGGCGTCTGCAGTTGCTCAATGAGCGCTTCAATACGTGCGCAAGCCGCATCGCACCTCGCCTTTAAGGCCGCCCGTTCCTTCGCCCACTTCGCCTTCTCGTCTACTAGCCGTTGGTGTTGCTCTTGCGTTGAAGAAACGCGATCAGCCAGTCTCTCAATCACTTTCTCAAGTTGGATAAGTTGCTCTTCCATCACGTACCGGCACTTGCTGTCGACTTCGATTGTAATGGTCTTCTTCTCAGGAATTGGCAAATTGGATTCGATAATTGTCTGACCGACGATATCGAATCCCGATGCATAACTTAGAGCACATCCGCGAGTACAGTCGCAGACGGCAGCGGTTCATGGCTTCAATCGGACCTGGAAGCGTTGCGCTGATATTTGCTACTGGTGAGAAACGCCGGAACGCTGATGTCGAATACCTTTTCAGACCACACAGCGATTTTGTCTATCTGACAGGTTTTCACGAGCCAGACGGTTTATTAGTGTTGGCGCCTAGTCACCCGACAATGGAAGAAGTGTTGTTCGTACGCGCTCGCGATGTCGCTGCCGAACAGTGGAATGGTCGTCGACTCGGTGCAGAACGAGTCAGGGAGACGCTCGGAATCGAGAATGGCTTTACCATCGAGGAATACAGCGACGTTATTCCCAGTTTGCTTGATGGGCGAGACGCATTGCACGCAGACCAGGACGTTGAAACCTCGCACCAAGTTGAAGTGTGGTTGAATTCGATGAAAGAATCGGGACTCGCACCTCCGGAAGAACGGGTAGAACTGGAAGACACACTTCACGAACTTCGCCTCATCAAATCGGATGCTGAAATTGAGACCATGCAGAAAGCGGCAGATATTTCTGCTGCCGCCCATCAACGTGCAATGCGTTACTGCAAACCCGGAATATCTGAACTAGCGCTCGAATCCGAGCTGCAGCACGAGTTCGCATTGCGCGGCGCACGATTCACCGCGTATCCGTCGATCGTTGCAAGTGGCCCAAATGGATGCATCATGCACTATATCCAGAACGATCGAACCATCGAAGATGGCGACCTAATACTTATAGACGCAGGTTGCGAATATCGATATTACGCGTCCGACATCACTAGAACATTTCCCGCAAACGGACGATTTACACCACAACAGCGAGAGATCTACGAACTCGTACTCAGCGCTCAACTTGCCGCAATTGACCAAGTCAAGACAGGTCACTTATTCACAGATCCCCACGACACATCAACACGAGTTCTTGCTCAGGGACTCCTTGATCTCGGCATACTAAAAGGATCACTCGACGAAGTCCTGGAACAAGAATTAGCAAAACCGTTTACCGTCCATCGCTGTTCTCATTTCCTGGGGCTTGACGTGCACGATGTCGGCAAACGTGAAATTGATGGGGAAGCGCGGGCACTTGAACCTGGTATGGTGTTGACAGTTGAACCAGGTTTATATTTCGGCAATGCTGAAACGATGCCAGATCTTGATCCGTCTTTGCACGACATTGGCATCCGAATCGAGGATGACGTTGTTGTGACCGAGAACGGCAATCGTGTCTTGTCCGTAGATTTGCCTAAGTCTGCGGATGACGTTGAAGCACTCATGGCTGGTTGACATCGACATTGACTTTCGATGTCGTCGTAAGCGGCGCTGGAATCATTGGTTTAGCCGCGGCTCATACGTTCGCGAATCACGGTTACAAGACGCTCGTTGTTGATCGTGAACAGTCTCCCAATACGATAGGAAGGCTAGCTACAGATCTCCGTACAGTTGCGTTATCCCCAGTCGCTACACGACAGTTGCAGGGATTTGGGGTCGTACTTCCACCTCAAAATGGCTGTATCGACCGTATGCACGTCTGGGAGAACGATGGCAGTGCTGCCATCACCTTGACAGCTGACGAAGTGGATGAACCGCATCTCGCCTTCGTTTACGAAAACCGAGGTATCACAACCGCTCTCAAATCGCGACGATGCGATGAGTTGGAGATCAATCTGAATGCGCGTGTCACAACGGTCGACACGAATGGTCGCTCTCTTGCAATTGACGGCATGGGTACCGTAACAACGGAGCTTCTCGTCGTCGCGGAAGGTTCGAATTCAAGCACATGCCAGCTGTTGGGCAGTAAGTTTGAAGTCGACCAGGATCTGCAAGCGTATGCCATCGCTACGATCGTTAAGACGGATCCCCACCACGAAAATTCCGCTTGGCAGGTGTTCGGTCCAACGCCGCTCGCTTTACTACCGCTTGCAGAACCGAATGTACTCTCACTCATCTGGAGTCTTCCGAGAGATGTCGCAGCCGCAACAATGGATCTCTCAGATTGTGAATTTCAACAAACCCTTAATCAAGCATGCGAGCAAGTCGCAGGTGCTGTTACAGATGTCGACCGACGAATGAGTTTTCCGTTGCGCCAGCGCTTGATTGCCGACTTCAATCCGTTACCATGGGTGTTGATCCTAGGCGACGCAGCTCACACCATACATCCTCTCGCCGGACAAGGGGTTAATCTAGGACTAGAAGATGTTCGCGCAGTCGATGCTGTGCTTCGTGACCGACCGACTCGCATCAATAAACCCAACTTGTGGCGTACGTTCAATGTGAAAAGGAAGTTCCGAGCAGCAACTATGGTGCAACTCATGACGTTCTTCTCCTTCATATATGCCGAAGAGTCTCCATACATACGCCTGATCCGAAATATAGGCGTTCGTTGGGTTAACGAGAACAAAGGGCTAAAGCGTCAGTTAATTCGAGAAGCGATGGGCATAGGACCCGTTGCAAGTGTCCTATGAAAACACCGCTGGCGGCATTACACGCTGAAGCAGGCGCACGATTCATCGAGTTTGCCGGATGGGAGATGCCCGTTCATTACGGTTCTCAAATTGAGGAACACCATGCCGTCCGCAATCACGCAGGTTGCTTCGATGTATCTCACATGGCTGTGGTCGATATCGCAGGACAAGACAGTGAACAGTTGCTCCGACGCTTGCTCGTTTGTGATGTGTCAAATCTTGACGTCGGATGTGCGGCGTACACGCTGATGTTGAACGAGCGCGGAGGAATCGTCGACGACCTTATTGCATATCGTCGAAGAGAAGGCTATCGACTAGTGGTCAACGCAGGTACGAAGAAGAAGGATCTTGAATGGATAGCGCGTTGCGGAGACGAACTAAACGTGACCACGCACGCACATCATCGCTCGGAGCTCTGCATCATCGCCATACAGGGTCAACGAGCCGTTGAAACCGTCAGTTCGTTGCTTGCTTTGAGTGGGTTGACCGAGCTTGAAGCGTTCAATTTCATAGAGCGCTCAGATTACTTCGTCGCGAGAACTGGCTATACAGGTGAGGATGGTGTCGAAGTCATTTGTCCCTCGGGTGCTGCAGTTGATCTCTGGTCACGCTTGGTTGCGAACGGTATCCAACCCGTTGGACTTGGGGCTCGTGATTCACTTCGTCTGGAAGCTGGCTTAAACCTCTATGGCCATGACATGAGCGAGGACACAAACCCGTTCGAATGCCGCGTCGCATGGACGATCGATTGGAATGATGTCAATCGCAGATTTATTGGTCGGCAGGCGATCGAACAATTGCGTGAACAAGGCGCAACTAAAAAGCTGGTAGGGTTGAAACTAATCGGACGAGGAATACCTCGTGAAGGATTCATCGTGGAAACGAATGCCGGCGATGGGGTAGTCACAAGCGGTACTTTTTCCCCGTCGCTTAAGCAAGGCATCGCGTTGGCGCGCTTACCCAGAAACGCTCAGGGCGTTTGTCACGTTATAGTGCGACAACGGCAAATTGCTGCGAATATAGTTCGACTTCCGTTCATTCGTAGAAGCCGATGAGTTCGGTCGTATATTGCCCCAACCACAGGTTGAATAACACCAAATATGCTAAGAACTAGAATCTGGTATCACGTCAGTGCGAAGCTTGCACTTCAAAACGACGCGCCGCGATGGGCGCGTCGTTCCTAAAAACATACTACAGCAAGTTAGCTCTGACCGAAAGACCGATCACGCGTGGTGGATTAATGAACGTGTGCCAACTGCCACTTTGAAAAACTGAGTCGAATACGAGCATGTTTACCCGCTTGTCCGTCACATTTCGACCCGTGAGCATGATCTCGTAGCGACCATCAGCTCTCTCAATACCCGCTTGAATATTGATCAAACTGAAAGCGTCGCGGACCTTTTCAGGATCTAGGTCTGATCCCGTGTTGACTTTGTCGATAAAGGACCAATTCACGTTGCCTACCCAACGCCAACCCGTGTTCCCGATTTCTCGATTCGCCACGAGCGCAGCGCTACTCTGTAGAGGTGGCGATTGTGTCAGCCGTTTCCGGGCGATATGCGAGTTGTTTATAGCAAGATCCTTGCCGTAACGCGCGTTTGCATATGTCACGCCAAAATTTTGCAGATATGCCGCCACCTAGCAACACCGATGATTCGACTTCAATCCCAGTCGACGTAACCTCTTTCACGTTACCTACGGTAAATCCAAGTCCTGTAAATGTGTTGAGCTGGAAATCCCTGAAGCTGGTTCGAAATAGCGCGCTGTTGACTGTCAAGCGACCACCCAATGCTCGCACTTTGACACCTAACTCGAGCGAATCCGAAGTTTCTGGGTCGAATCGACTTTGGTCAACGAAGTTGCCGCTCGCATCGCGATTGCCCACGGCCTCTTGGTCGAGATTGAATCCCCCCGCTTTGTAACCCCGCGAATAGCTGACATAGTTCCTAACATCGTCGTTCAGGTGAAACGCGGCTTTCAAAGTGCCAGTCAGTGCACTTTCCGCTTCAACATTGTTCCAGCTCAAGTTATCGCAAAGTGAAAAGAACGCCGAAATCCCGCCAAACGTGTTACAAAATGGATCGTTGATGAGTTCTCCATATGGCGCGCCATTGATAACAGCGCCCGCGTCTTTTTCCTCCCACGAATAGCGAAGACCAAACGTCACATCCAGAGAAGGATTCACATGCCACACGTCGTGAGTGAACAACGCCCATCCACGTGTATCGCTGAAATAAACCGCGTCATAGCCTTGCCCAGGTACGCCTCGTCCGGCAGGATCGCCCATGAAAAGCGGAGCGACCGCAGGATTACCGAACAAAAGCCCTATGTAATTTCCGCCGTTCGTAGATAGCACGATATATTCATCGGATTCAAGATCTTCTGTGTAGAGATACGCACCGACGAGCCAATCCGTGGTGTCGGTTTCGCCAAAGAGTTGAAACTCTTGTGAGAAATTGCGGAATGTCTCATCGGAGTCCTGTGGATGAAGAATGTCTGCGCTTGTAAAGTCGATGTCCTGCCCGCGCGCGACTGAGAAATCACGTATCGCCGTAATCGATCGGAATTGCGAGCCGGCGTCCAGTTCCCAAAGCGCATCGATAGAAATCCCTGAATCCTCTACGTTTTCGTACGGTTCGTAGTTCGTACCGACATTAGCGTCGCCCCCGACACGGAATTCCGTCACGTCACCGCCTAGACCTGCTACGGCCGCGCTCGTGGGACCAGCGATCCAAAATGCGGCAGGACAGCACGATTCGTTGCGTTCCGCGTAGTCCGCGATGATGCGCACATCAAGCTGGTCACTTTGACGCCACAGCAATTGACCGCGCAAGTTGTACCGATCACGACCATCGTACATGCTGTCGGAGTTCACATCGTTGTAAAAGCCGTCTCGCGTTCTCGTCGCGAACGACACTCGTCCAGCTATATCGTCAGACAATGCGGCGTTGCCTGTAAAACCGGCATTGTGACCATTGTTATCGTCAACCCCCAACGAAGCGCTTAAACTCGTTTCGAATTCCGGTGCGTTGGTGACGATGTTTACCGCTCCAGCCACAGTATTCTTACCGAACAGTGTCCCTTGCGGACCGCGCAAGATCTCAACACGGGCAATATCCGGGAGATCTTTGAAGGCTAGACCCGCGCGCGACCGATAGACGCCATCAATAAATGTACCAACTGCCGCTTCAAGCCCAGGGTTGTTGCCGGTGGTGCCGACGCCGCGTATACGGAGTGTTCCGCCGTTCGATGTACTGTTGGAACTGTATACCGCTAGCGATGGCGCGACCTCGGCTAAACCATAGAGATCTTCGACCCCGCGTGCATAAAGGTCGTATCCGGTGATCGCTGACACGGCTATCGGCACATCTTGGATAGATTCCGCGCGTTTCGTTGCCGTGACGATAATCTCTTCAATGACCTGTTGAGCGGGTGCTTCGTCTTGTGCGACTATTGGTGTAGTCAGAGCGAGTGCACACGTCGTAAACGCAGTGATATATATCTTCGGACTCATGCGATGTCTGAATTTCTGCGTCGGTCGCACGACGTGCCGTTCTCGGTTCAAGTGCAATGGCAGGTAGCAATCATGATTGCTTTGAATTGTTACGAACATAGACCTCTCCCGTTTCCCACCTAGGTTCACTGACGAGGCGTAAATTGCGAACGCGCAACGTGACCACGCCCGAGGTTATTTCTGAGATTTTAGATGAAAAAATGCATCGAAAGTGTCGCATTCCGACACTGACATTTCGGTCATTCAGCCTACGTTTAGCCCGTAGTCAAGGCATTACGAAACTATGGTATTTAGGACCGCAGATGGAAGTTCTCGTATGTTGTTTGACAGGCCACCGATGTGACGGGTCCACGGCAGTTGGAAGTGGTTATCTGCGACCGATCAGAGTATTTGTGCATTGTGACAGTTCGCGCTCGTAGAAACACCTGATCGACGTCGCGTTGGCGTGCAAGAACGACTAAATCCCGCGCGAATTTCAAGGTTGCTGTTCGTTGAACGAGGCAATTAATCTGTCTGAATATCCCTACCGATTCTCAAGCCTTCAAACTCTAACGCGTCTGAAACTTCGCGATAGTCGATTGTCTGTTACAGACCGTGTGATAAGCGAAATACCATGCGGGAGATTTGTCGTAGCCCTTGTCCTTTGTGGGTTAAACTTGTCCCATGAGAATACACATAGCATTGCCCGATGCGTTGGTTGTAGAGCTCGACCGTCGGGCTGGTTCTCGCCGTCGAAGTGCTTTTATCTGTGAACTCATACAACGCGGACTCGACGATGAACGTCGTTGGGAGGACATCGAAGCTGCTCTCGGTGGGATTGAAGCGAACGGCCACGAGTGGGACGAAAATCCTGGCGAGTGGGTACGTCGTCAAAGACAGGGCGACGATCGGAGATCAGGGTAAACGTTGAGCCGATTGTTGTTGGACTCGACTGTGCTGATCGACGCATTGCGAGGCAAACAAGCGGCATCGACACTGCGGTCACTGCGTCGACAAGGAGCAGAACTCTGGGTCTGTGTTGTATCAATCGAGGAGATCTGGCGAGGTTTACGGCCTGGTGAGGAATCCGTTACGCGCCAGTTATTTCAAGGCTTGCGACTCGCTCCTCTTGGACGATCCGAGGGTATACAGGCGGGTACGTGGCGGCGTGAGTTCCAAGAGCGCGGAGTAACGTTACACCAAGCTGACTGCATGATCGCAGCAGCAGCTGAAGCGATCCGCGCAACGCTCGCAACTGCCAACGTTGCCGACTTCCCTATGCGTGAGGTGCATGTGGAATACTGGCCTGTACATACGTAGTCAAGTAGCTATACAAAACCTATTTTGTTAATCCCACACTGAAGCGTCACCGATGAAACGGTGTAGTTGTGAGTGGTTGAGAGCGAAACCGACAGGATCACACGAGATAAGTTCCCACCAACACTTCAGCGAGGAATCGCGTCGATAGGCGGAACTGATACCACGTCTTGTTTCTTGTGAAGCGATGCAAAAAAGGCGAATTCCTGCGAAAATTGCACGCCTATAGGTCGTAAGTCAAGACAACTAAGTCATCACATGCCTGATTTCCCGTCCGATTTACGCTACGCACTAACTCACGAATGGGTTCGCGTCAACGGTAAGCGTGCAACGGTCGGCATCTCCGACTATGCGCAAACGCAACTAGGCGACGTCGTATATGTCGAATTGCCGGAGATCGGAACACCAGTCGAGTGTGAAGGCGAAGTCGCGGTGGTTGAATCAGTGAAAGCTGCTTCGGATATCTATGCACCAGTCACCGGTAAGATCGTCGATACAAACAACGATTTAGAGAACGCTCCTGAGACTGTAAATGCGGACCCGTACGGAGAGGGTTGGTTTTTCGTTATTGACATGAGCGATGAAGAGTTGCCCGAAGATTTGCTGACTGCTGAAGCGTACTCGGCGCATTGTCAAGACGAAGACGACGAGTAGAAGTAAGGCACTATGCCGTTCATACCGCACACACATGCTGACAAAGCAAGTATGTTGGAGACGCTTGGGATTGCGTCAATCGAAGATTTGTTCGACGAAATACCGGAACGGATTCAGTGCGCCGACTTGTCTGATATACCTGATGGTGTTTCCGAGATGGCCATGTTGCGTCACATGGCTGACCGCGCTCGACAGGATGAATCGGGAACCTGTTTTTTGGGTGCAGGTTGCTACGACCACTTCATCCCCGCTGCGGTGTGGGACATCGCAAGCCGTGGTGAATTTCTTACTGCATATACGCCGTATCAGGCAGAGGCCAGTCAAGGCACATTACAGCTCGTATACGAGTTTCAGACGATGCTTGCCTCTCTCACGGCGATGGAGGTCGCGAACGCGTCGGTATACGACGGTGCGTCAGCGTTGGCAGAAGCGATTCTTATGGCAATCCGTATCAATCGTAAGTCAAAGTCAAAACGAGTATTGATACCAGCATCGCTAAATCCTTCCTATATCGCGACTGTTCAATCGATTGTTACGCATCAAGGTATCAAACTTGATTTGATGCCGACTCTCGATGGTTTAACACCCATATCAGATATTGACTTTGAGAATGCAGCCGCAGTTGTATTGCAGCACCCTAATTTCTTTGGCTTACTTGAAGACGCTGATTCTCTAACCACCAATGCCCACGATGCCGATGCGCTCGTCATTGGCGTGGTCAACCCTATGACATTAGCAATACTAAAGCCGCCCGGGGATTGGGGGGATACGGGCGCCGACATCGTTTGTGGCGATGGGCAACCGCTTGGCATTCCAATGGCGTCCGGTGGACCTTCGTTTGGCTTTCTCTGTACACGCATGGCTCAAGTACGACAGTTACCTGGTCGTATCGCAGGTCGTACTCAAGATAAAAACGGCAACGATGGATTCGTTTTGACGCTACAAGCGCGGGAGCAACACATACGGCGCGCGAAAGCGACATCAAACATATGCACAAATCAAGGATTGCTCGTGACTGCTGCGACTATCTACATGACCTTGCTAGGCCCTCAAGGTCTTCATGACGTCGCAAGTGCATGTGTGCACAACACACATTGGCTAGTAGATCGTCTAACCGAATTGCCCAACGTGTCCATGCGTTTCGCCGCTCCTTACTTTCATGAATGCGTGCTTGATTTCGGCGAACCTACCGAAGCGCTTCAACAGCGAATGCTCAACAACGGGATATTGCCTGGTTATCCACTAACAGGTCTGATCGACAACGGTAGTCAAGCCATGCTTGTGTGTGCGACAGAGACGAGGACCAATCAAGATATCGAACGTTATCGCCAGGTACTCGCCGATGGCTGAAACGATTTTCGACAAGTCACGTCCTACGCGAAGAGCGGTAGCACAACGAGTTGCGGAAGGTGCCGTACAGCAGCTTCTGCCGGACCACCAGGTTAGATCTTCCCCACCCATGCTGCCGGAAGTTTCGGAACTGCAAGCGGTTCGACACTTTACTAATCTAGCTCGAAAGAACTTCTCCATCGACACGCACTTCTATCCGTTGGGCTCATGTACGATGAAGTACAACCCGAGAGGTGCGCATCGAGCTGCGATGCAGGAGGGATTCCTCAGTCGGCACCCACTTACCCCTACGTCACATAGTCAAGGTGTCTTGGCGTGCCTATATGAGCTACAGGAGATTCTCCAGAACGTGACGGGAACCGCCCAAGTCTGTCTCACGCCAATGGCCGGCGCTCAAGGTGAGCTAACCGGCGCACTAATGATCAAGGCGTATCACGTCGACAACAACGACTATGAACGGACTGAGATCATCGTCCCTACAGCAGCTCACGGAACGAATCCTGCGACGGCAAGCATGGCCGGTCTGATTGCAAAGGAAGTAGAGGTAGACGCCGACGGCGATGTCGATCTAGACAGCCTCAAACGCGTAGTGGGACCAAAAACTGCGGGGGTCATGCTCACCAACCCGAGCACATGTGCGGTTTTCGAACGCAGAATCCAAGCCATCAGTGACATCGTGCACGAAGCGGGCGGATTGTTGTATTACGACGGTGCGAATCTCAATGCGATACTTGGACGTGCACGACCTGGCGACATGCAATTCGATGTACTCCATCTAAATCTGCACAAGACATTTGCTACGCCGCATGGTGGTGGCGGCCCTGGTGCCGGTCCAGTCGGTGCAAATGAGCTACTTGCACCGTATTTACCTACACCGATGGTCACGAAAACTGAAAGTGGTTATGGTTGGCTTGAACAGTCGGAACGACCGAACTCGATAGGTCGTCTGTCCTCGTTCATGGGAAACGTTGGGATCTTGTTACGAGCCTACGCCTATTCGTTGATGCTAGGCGCCAATGGGATGCGCAACGTAAGTGCCTATGCAACCTTAAACGCCAACTACCTTATGAAGCGTTTATCAATCGCTGGATTCCACCCGGCTTACCCCGATCGAAGAGCAACGCATGAGTTTGCCATTTCATTGCGACAGGAGGCAAAAGAAACGGGCGTAACGGCGATGGATTTCGCAAAACGACTCTTGGACTACGGTTTTCACGCACCAACGACTTATTTCCCGCTGTTGATTCCGGAATGTTTCTTAATCGAACCCACGGAAACGGAGACCAAAGAGGAGTTGGATGCATTCGCGGACGCCATGATTGCCATTTTGAAAGAGGCGCAACAGGAACCCGAACTCGTAAAGCAAGCGCCGCACCAACAACCAGTTGGTCGATTGGATGAAGTACAAGCCGTTCGACATCTCGACGTAACTGCGCACTAGTCCACGTCGATCGTCCAAGCTGAAAAAGAGACTACTTAGCACGCTGTTGCGGTCGTCACATTTGATTTGCAGTATCACCCGAACCAACGTTCTTCACCAAAATTGACACATGTCTGCGGCTTTCTCGGATTCTGATCTATTACCTGTTGAGGAAATACGTCAACAAGAAGACGTTGTGATCGGCAGAGCGGGGGATCGAGACCTCGTCGGCACACTCTACGTACCACCATGCGTCCAGGCAACACGTCCGGCAATGGTGATCATCCATGGCGGTGGTTGGCGCAAGGGATCAACGCGTGGTGTCAGTGGTTTCGGTGAATTCTTGAGTCGAGCAGGATTTGTATGCCTTTGCCCCTCATACCGTCTGAGTGGAGAGGCACATTGGCCAGCGCAAATCGAAGACGTCAAATGCGCTATCCGTTATCTAAAAACAAACCGGAAGCAGTTAGGACTAAATAAGGAACGCGTAGGAATCACCGGCGATTCAGCGGGCGGCCACCTTGCCTTGATGGCCGCGGTTAATAGCAGTTTTGAAGGGTCGGGTGGTCACATGGGGGAATCAAGCCACGTAAAGGCCGTGGGTGCGATGTATGGACCCATTCGAGTACGCAAAACGCGTGCGGATGGATCGCCGTTAGGACTGCTAAAGCCGACGGCCACAGATGCCGATTACGCGTCAGCAAGCCCCATCCACTACGATCTCACTGAATTTCCACCATGCCTGCTAATTCACGGCGCGGACGATCCTGCTGTGCCACTCTCAGGTACGCTTGAGTTCTATACGAAACTCGTCGAACTAGGTCGTACGGTCGAACTTCACTCGTTTGCTGGCGAAGGTCACGCATTTGATCGTCGTAGCTCGACCCAAGAACGCATGGTCGATATTCTCGACCCTTCGTCCATCAGTGGACCAACGGTCATTCGACTGATTGCTCGATTCTTCACGAAATACCTATAGCGATGAGTGACAAGGGCATCGGTCTCGGCGTCATTGCGGACGACCTTACGGGTGGTGCAAAGGTCGCAAGTCTGCTCGAAAGTTCCGGCGTGCGCTGTCCTTTGCTCATGTCTGAATCCGCACTTGATAGCTTGTCAGGCAATGAACGAGCTGTCGTTATAGGACGCAAGTTGCTAGCGGTTCCGCCTGAAGAAGCCGCCGCTGATGCAACGCGTATCGCGAACGCGCTTTTGGCGAAAGGCGTACGTCAGATTTACTACAAATACAGCGCTCTGTTTTCTTCGACCTCTCGCGGCAATATCGGTCCTGTTGCAGAGGCCTTAACGTCGCTCACCGGCACTCAGTCGGTCTTGTTTTGCCCAGCACGACCGGAACGAAACGCGACCGTATACCAAGGTAGGTTATTCCTCGGTCAAAACATGCTTCACGAAACACCGCGTCGCAATGACCCCGTGACACCGATGACCAATTCAAACCTCATCGAAGTATTGCAGTCGCAGAGCCGAGTTAAAGTCGGCCTCCTACCCTTAGAGATGCTTCGTGCAGACCTCGACACCGCCCGACGATACCTCGCCGAACAGAACGCTTCCGACGTAAGGTTTTTCATCGTAGACGCCATCGACGCAGATGACCTCGGTCACATCGCGAAGCTCGTCGAGAATGTAGCGCTGACGACAGGTTCTGACGACTTACCCGTCGAATTAATGCGCCAACGGTTAGACTCTTCTCACATCTCAGTGGGTAAATCGCTTCTTGCACCAGCACCTGGCTATACAGCGCTCATATCCGGCAGCTGCACCCCCAAGAGCGTCCGTCAGCTCGATCGTTTCGAGCAACGTTATCCTGTGTTTCGCATTGATCTTCGACTAGCGACAGATTTAGCAGAGCTGGTGGATGAGATTGTGGATTGGGCAACAAAGCGTGTTGTAAATGGTCCTGTAGGTATATCGACGTCTACCAGCTCCGATGTCGTAAAGCATCTTCAGTCGAAGATGGGCAGAGAAGGTGCATCCTCGTTAGCGGAGGGTGTCCTAGGTCGAGTCACGAAGCGGCTTTATGAATTCGGCGTACGTAAATTTCTTGTGGCAGGCGGTGAAACATCCGGATTGGTGTTTGACGTTCTCAGCGTGGATCGCGTTGACGTGGCCGTTCATGACGAGTTGTTAGGCGGTTACTGTCATGTAGGCGGGGAGGACCCTATAGCATTCGTTTTGAAGGCAGGATCAACGGGTGATGTGGACTTCTACGAAACCGCATTGAAACGCTTACATGAAGCAGATACTGAAGTTAACTGAACTAGAGGATTTCGATGCCAACCGTTGAAGACGAGAACCAACTGCGTGAACAACTTTGCGAGCACTACAAAAAGGTAGAAGCCCTCGGCTTGAACGAGATGTCCTCAGGCAACCTAAGTGTCAGGTTCGGCGACAGAATGCTGATCTCTCAAAACGGTGCTTCGGCTGAATCGATTTCCGTCGACTCAATCGTGAATACCGCATTTGATGGCGCCTACGTGGGCGACCATAAGCCATCGTCTGAATGGCGCATGCATGCTCGAATTTACGAAGAACACGAACAAGCCCACGCGATCGTACATACCCACTCAGACTATTGTGTAGCGGTATCAAGTCATGTAACTGCGTTGCCGGGATTCCACTACCTTGTAGGCGTATTCGGCGGCAACGATGTTCCTTGCGTCCCTTATTCGACGTTCGGGACTCGAGCACTCGCGGACGATGCGGCGGCGGCCCTTACCGATCGAACCGCATGTCTACTCGGGAACCATGGGATGATCTGTCGAGGTCCCACGTTGCGACGTGCCGTCAAGACAGCGCAACGATTAGAGATCATGTGCAGACAATACGTACTATCAAAAGCTCTAGGCGAACCACGGCATCTAACAGATGCGGAGTGGTATGCCTTCCACCATCGAGCGGAAGAAAAACAATATGGCAGGAACGGGTAAGCGATTCTGAACCTAATTCGTGACGAACGGTTCTACTAGCTCACTGTAACAGGGACGAATATGACAGTTGAGACGGAATTTCAGGAACGCGTCGTTCGCGTCAAGCTTCCGACACACCATTTCAAGTACCTCACCACACACGATGGCTCGATGTTGGGGTTGAACGACGCCGGTGACCTGGTCCTATGTGAAGAAGCAGATGACCAGGTCATTTGGGACGTTGAGCCTAACGGGCTTCAGCATGTCGCGACTCAAAATAACCTCGATGCCAAATTTGAAAGTGGACAGTGCCTCATCTCATTTGATGGCGACACGAACGTTTTCAGCATTGACCACGGACCTGAAAAACTCCCCTCTGAGTACCTCGAACATCTGAAGCAGGAAGGGTGGGTTTGTCTGACTCGAATCCTTACCGAGGATGTCGTCGACAGTCTGCAACGCGTCGCCGGATCCGATGCCTACGAACATATGTCGATGAATAACGATTCACCGAAGATTTGTCAGGACGTTGCCGTCGGCCAAGCAATCAGCGAACCCATTTCGCTTTGGTTAATCCGCCAATACATGCAAACTCGAGATCTCCATTTAGGACACCCACCAGGATTTGCGGTATTGAGACCATACGATGGGGAGAGTCCGGTTCAGGGCTGGCATTCCGATATCCCGTACATCCCGTCGGTCGGTGGCAATGTCGTTGCGGACCGAAAAGGACCTATCAAGGCTGTGCAACGTAATGTCTGTGTGTCAGATTTCGAAAAAGAAAACGGTGCGACTGCATACAAACTAGGTTCGCATACCGACGACAACCCACCACCTGAGTGGAATCCTGCGCGGTTCGGCGGTCCCCCGAATGCTAGACCATACAGTGGCCCCGACGCGGATGTCGTCGAAGCCCCTGCAGGTAGCATCGTCTTGTACGATGCTCGAACTTGGCACCGCGCGGGATTCAATCACAGCAAACACAAGCGTGCCGCCATGCTGCAGTCGTTTCAAGCGGCAGACGTCATACCAAAACGGGATACTCGACCGGCATGCAGAAAATGGCAAGCAACGCTAGCGTATGAACAGTTGAACCGACGTCAACAACGGGAAATCACTGAACTCCTCATGAATCAACCTGATTTACCGAGCTAGAAACACAAGACGTGAAGGCGAAACCATGCAAGTAGGCATCATGTCAGGGCATTTCAAGCGACCTTCGTTGGAGGAATCGCTTGATGCCATACTGGCTCACGATATAAGACATCTCCAATTCAATATGAGTAGCGCGCATCTTCAAGGACCGCTAGAAGAGGAGATCGAAACGGCGGGTCCTCAGATTCGCGAGGAACTCAATAAACGCGAGATGGTCATCGCCGCATTAGGTGGACCGGTCAATATGGTGCATGTCGATCCGGTAAAACGTCAGGAAGCGATCGACCGGCTGTCAGTACTAATCTCAGCATGTGAACACGTCGGCACGTCTGTGATCGCGACATGCACTGGGTCGCGAGACGCAGAGAGCATGTGGCGCTACCACCCAGATAACGCCTCTGAAGCTACCTGGCGAGTGTTGTGTTCAACACTTGAGCAAGTATTACCGATCGCTGAAGCGGCGGGTGTGACGATCGCATTCGAACCTGAGTTCAATAACGTCGCGAGTGATGCGCAAAAGAGTCGTCGCCTTATTGACGACATGCGTTCGCCGAACCTGAAGGTGGTAATGGATGCGGCGAACATATTTGGTGCAGACGATCTGTCTCGCATGACACAGGTTTTAGACGAAGCGTTCGAACTGCTGGGCGAATATATTGCGATTGCACATGGCAAGGACTTGGACCACGGTGGCGATGCAGGACATCTTGCGGCCGGCACGGGCAAACTTGATTACGACCACTACGTCAAGTTGCTTTGTGGCTTGCCGTTTGACGTATCCGTGATTCTCCACGGTCTGTCAGAGGACCAGGTTCCTGGTGCCGCGGACATGCTTCGTCACTATGCAACCAAGCATCAGGCGAATCAGTGAAAGCCAAGGTTGCTCTACTAGGTTGCGGTAACCCCGCCCAAAAATGGCATTTACCTACCCTGAGCGAACTTGCTAAAAAAGGGGATATCGAGTTCGTCGCCCTGTGCGACATGGTCGAAGATATCGCGGCTGCCAGCGGCGCACAGTATGGGATACCGTACTACACTAGTATCGACGAAATGCTTGACCGTCACAAGGACATCCTCGTGGTCGATATCGTGACAGGTGATCCGACACATCATGTGCTCGCCTGTCAGCTTGCCGAACGGGGCAAGCATGTGATGGTCGAGAAGCCAATGGCTTTAACGCTAGCCTGTTGTGACCTTATCGTCGACACGTGTCGCCGAAATGGTGTGCAATTTGAAGTGGCCGAGAACTACTTCCGAATGCCGAAGCAGAGGATGATTCTGAAACTCATTGAGGAAGGGATTCTTGGCGACATCCTTCGCGTGTATTTCAGTGAACCGAAACGTCAAGTTCCATTTGAACGGCACGTCACGCCCAAAGGACTTGAGCGTCCGATATCAAGTTTTGGCCGCACATCTGGAATGTGCATGGACATGGGTGCACATCGTCTTTCGCAATTGCGTTTGTACGCGCAGAGTGAACCACAACAGATTTCCGCGATCGTCAAGAAATACCACTCTGATCCCAATCGTGTACATGAAGATTGGGCGCACGCAATGATCGAGTTCCAAAGCGGCGCAACCGGAATTTACGAGACCTCTCGTTTAGGCGAGTTGCAGAAATACTGTCAGATCACCGGTACCCTTGGAAGCATTCTCGATCACGACTACTTCGGACCCGATTTACCGCTGAGGTTGATAACCGGGGAATCATGGGATGAAATTCCGGTACATACCGAACGGCGAACTATCGACGGCGTAGACGTACTTCAACGTATCGTCGTTCATACGAAGCCCGAGCTCGTTTTCGAGAACCGGTTTCGGGACCACGCCATTGACGACTGGTCGGTAGGTCACGCTGAGGAAGTCATGAGCATCGTCAACGCTGCTTTAAACGACGAACCCGCCGAATATAGCGCCGGGGGTAGGAAAGACGTCGAAATGGCAATGGCGATTTACGAGTCTAGTCTTCAGGGTGCCGGCGCGGTACCCGTGCAACTCCCGTTGCAGGAGATGACTGGCTACGAGCGCATGGTCCATGAGGATTACGAAGCGAAATACGGTCGTCCGATCGAACGCTACTGAATTCACTTTACTTGGTCGTTCGGATACCCGCGCTGCTCAACGCTTTCTAGTGTATCGACCTCACTAGGCGTCGAAAGCGATTCGGATTCAGTATCTTCCGTTAGGCCGCTTGTTCGATCGCTTTCCAACCACCACGGTTCGGATTCGCTTTTAAGGTTGCTTGGTATTTCTGGACTTTCTCGTGATCAAGCCGATCGAGAAGACCATTCAGATGGCTTTCAGTCAGATCTTTTCGGACACCTTCGAACGCTGGATCATCAACAAGATTCTTGAGTTCTTCAGGATCTGAAGCCATGTCGTAGAGCTCTAACGGTTCGCGAGTTAGCGAATCAACTGTCAACTTGTGCTGATCACTACGCACCATCGTAAACAGGCGCACTTCGCTGAACGCTACGTCTTTACCTACATGGGCATCCTCGGCGGCGGCTCCGTTCGCAATCTTGCTCACTAACGAGGATCTCAATTCCCCACCATCCAATGTCGCCGCGCCGGTGATTTCTAACATCGTTTCGACGACGTCGAGGTGATCGGTCAGTGCGGACGTTCGCCAACCAGTGACGCCTCCGGGTGGTCGTATGCATAGCGGGACCGTAAGTGCCCCCTCGTAGAAAAGTGCTTTATTTCGACACCGGTGATCACCCAACATTTCGCCATGATCTGACGTGTAGATCACCCATGTATCGTCTTTCACACCCTTTCTCTCAAGTGCACCCAACACCAATCCAATGCCGCGGTCGATATGGGTGACCTTGGCATAGTAGTAAAGGCGCATAAGCCGATCCTGGCTTGGTGTCATATGCGCTAGACCGCCGTTTTTCCGGCTGCGCTCCACCTGTCGAGAAACTGGTCCTTCGCTTGGCGCGACGATAGACAACGGCATATCCTCTGGATCGTAAAGCGCGCGATCAGCCGAACTTGAATCAAACGGATTGTGAGGACCGGGAAACATGACCTGTAAATAGAACGGCTTTTCATCGTCGTAATCTTCGATCCACTCAACTGCCTTGATAGCGGTATACATATCCAAGCTCTGCTCGTCTGGCAATGGGCTCGGAGGCGTTTCCCAAGGCAATAGGGTTCCTTGATTCTCCCCTCGGACGATCAGACGCATGTAATCTCGAAACGGCTCTAAGGTCCCTTGCTTCCGCAAAAAGTCCGTGTAGTAACAGTCCGCGACGGCGTAAGCCATGATGTCCCGCAATTCGTGCGTGTCATCGAAACCCCATGCACGCATCTTGTGTGCGTGGTCTCGCGAATGGCCGTCGCCTGGTGTACGAACATGTAGATGGACTTTACCAACCTGCGCGGTTCGGTAACCGGCATCCCGGATATTTCGTACATGATTGGGCTGAAGCGGATCGCCGTCTACATTGTTGGACCACATGCCGTGCTCGCATGGGTGTTTCCCGGACATGATGGACATTCTGGCTGGCATGCAAACAGGCGAATTCGTGATGCATCGACTGAAACTAACGCTTTCGCCGGCCAAGCGATCGAGATTTGGCGTTTTGACGACCGGATTACCGGCAAAACCGACGACATCCCCTCTTTGCTGATCCGGGAATATGAAAACGATATTGGGTTTAGCGCTCATACCGATTACACCGCTTGCTTACGACCCAAGTTGCTGATTGACTATGCCAAGAAGTACTTGTTTTCTAGCGTGCGTTGATTCTCGTAGATTGATCCCTGATTGGAAGCCGCGGGGAGTGGCATACGTACGGGAACATCCTCCATGCGAGCGTTCAACGTGGCTTCACCATGCATGATCATTTCGTCGAACTCATCCAAATCGTTGATCCCCATGAGCGGCCACGCATCGCAGGCCGCGTACACGTAAAACAAGATTCTTCGCGCTCTTGTCGATCGATTGACGGCCGAACCGTGAACTAAACGAGCATGATGTACGGTGATCGAGCCTGCGGTAGCGTGTAATTCCCTCGCTCCTGAGACATCCAGACCTTCGCGCTTAACGTCGATCGCTCCACAAAATAAACCCTGACTATGGTGGTTGTAAATCGGACCTTTATGGCTACCAGGTAACACCAAGAGCGGACCATTGTCGGGACCCATGTCATCTAGCAGCATTCCCACTGCTAACACATCTTGATTGGTATGTGGGTAAAACGCCCAATCCTGATGCCATTCCACAGCCGCACCATCGCCAGCGAGTTTTAAATTGACCTTACCCCCTGTCCTCAGCCGAATATCGTCTCCAATCAATTCGCTAAGAACGGCCATGAGCGGAGGATGTGCGGCGATCGATTGATAGAAGGGATGCGCAAAGTACGGGTGTTTAATCCTTCTCACCAACGGCTTCTCCGGTGTATGAGATGGATCCAGGTCAAGAGTAGAGGTATGCTCAGTTGTGTCGCGTGCTTGTCCGACAAGGTCATCGGTCACTCGCCGAAGTTCATTTAGTGTTGCAACGTCAATCACATCCTGAATGACGACGTAGCCGTCGGTTTCGTACTTCTCTCTCTGACGTTCTCTGATCAATGGCAGATCCTCAACGCTGAGATATGGACGGACCGCGGTCGGTCTACACGAGTTTTTCGACCCACCCGTTTCTCTGCGATTGCATTCTACGACTGAGAAACAGAATGCGGTGTTGGCCTGTCTGACGCAATGTATTCTTAAATTCCGGATCCAGGCCACATCTTAGGACCCCACATCGTGCTTAATCCCAAAGACCGTCGTCATCTGGATTAGCGACAAAAGGATCCCGTAATTCTTCGGATTACAATCGCCGCCCCTCGTTTCCAGGCGACAAGATGCTCCTGCGCGACGACGAATTCCGCGTACTCGGTCCCTGGCCCGCGCGAATGACCCATGCCACAAGCGGTCGACATCGCGACATTGACCAGGGAACCCTTCTGGTACCGACCAGCCGTGAACGAAGCGAGAGTCCGGCACTGGCATTACCATTCATTCGGCTCCGTGCGAAGCGAGATTACGGCTTGCCCCCGCTGATCGTGCTGGCAGGTGGACCGGGCGTCGCAGCCATCGGCGCATTCGAAAGGAATTTCTTCGACCACGCAGAGCGACTATCCGAGGTTTGCGACGTGCTGACCTTCGACCAGCGCGGGTGTCAGCGCGCTCTTCCAGATCTCTCCAATCCGTGGTCACCAAACTACAAACTCGATTCACCACTGGACCGAGACGGATTCCTTGAAGCGCACCGTGAAAATGCGAAGCAGCTGGCGACACACTATTTCGAAGCCGGTGTGAACCTTAATGACTTTAACACCATCGAAAGCTCACACGATGTCGACGACCTGCGTCGGGCTCTCGGGTACGAGACCATTAACCTGCATGGCGCTAGTTATGGATCGCACCTAGGTTTGACAGTACTTCGCGAGCACGGTGATCACGTCTCACGAGCGATTCTGTGTATCGTGGAAGGACTCAACGACACCCACAAACTACCTTCGAATACGGATCGTCACTTTCGCCATCTCGCCGACCTCGCCAAGGAAGATTCAGCCCTTGAAGGAGAGTTCGGTGATCTCTACGCGGAACTCGCAACCGTCCTCGAAGACTTCGAACGGACGCCAGAATCGATCGAGGTATCAGGACACAATCAATCCGTACCAATCGGGAAATTCGCGCTGCAGCTCATGCTGGGTAGCGCGCTTGGTAGCGTTCGCGCGATCAAGGGTTTGCCAACGCTGACTCGGCAGCTTGCCCAACGCGACCTCAGCGCGTCTTCGAGTCGACTAGCCCGTTGGGTCACGGCTCCCGGTATGCACGGCATGATGCTCGCAATGGACTTCGCGTCCGGCGCAACCTCGGAACGGATGCGAAGGATCGAATCCGAACGGGGTCAAGCACTACTCAACGACAGTTTTAACCTGCCGTTTCCCTTCAACGGTGACGTGCTCGGCGTCAACGATCTTGGCGACGATTTTCGAAAGCCAGTCATCACAGACACGCCAACCTTATTCTGCGCGGGTACTCTCGACGGACGCACACCTATCTCCAACGCCGAGGCCGTACGAACGGGCTTCGCAGAATCGCAGCTCGTCGTAGTCGAAGGCGCGTCGCACCAGGTGCCGGATGTGCTGATTGAACCAGAGACTCGGTTTTTGCTCGGCCGAGACATCGGCACAGCGCGATTGAGCGTGCCATTCGTCTTCGATCCTCTTTCAGAGACGCCTTAACTGATCCTAGGACTTTTCTGGCAGCCACGCTCAGGAGTCGCGTCGACTGCAATGTTTCAGAGGATTCCCAGAGTCACCTTCGCTAGACTAGGCCTGGCCACGCTCGTCGCACATGCAAAAGCCTCGCGCATCAGCGAGGCCTTATGTTGGATTTCGAGGTAGCCGCCACCTGATCGCGGAGCACAGGTCATAACATACCGTCCTAAAGCAACGATCAGCAATGACCGATCGACGTCGCGAATATCACCAAGTTCGATCTGCAGGACGACCGTAAATTCGCGATGCTATTCTGCGAGTTTGTCAGTCGTCGATGGTGGCAGAGGAATACGGGTTATCAGGTGAGCAGCCAAAGAACCAGTCCAGCAATCAAGACAAGTACTGTTATCGTGCATAGCGCGTTTACGAGAATAGCAAGAAATAGATTCTCCATCACGAGTTTGGCATTAAATTTCCAAAATGAATCCATGCCTCTCTGAAGCAGTTTGAAGGGCTTCAACAATACCGTCCTTCCGATCTCTCCAATCTTGAACTTGCTGTTAGCCTCAACTGATATTTCTTAACGCATCGCATACTGCGTCTTCTATATAGGTGCCAACGACAAGACCAGCCACTAATCCTATAGCTCCCGTGGCATCACCGAAGCGAAGGTATGTACGTATCGCTTGTTCTCTTTGGGCTTCAGTCAGATCCTCTGACAATTCGCTAAGGAGTTTTCTAATTGTTTTCCTAGCTACTGCTCTCGCAATGCCGTAACCAGTAACCACAGTAGCCGCGGTTACTACGTTTTGACATCCGCCATCATTCCAAAACCAGTCTACCAAATCGTCTTAGCATCAGACATCATGTCTGCGAGTATTTCGTCATTCGTTTTGTCAGCGTGTCGGCAGGCACTGTCAGCCGCGCGTTGGCACGATACGAACAAGCAATTAAGGAAGACTAAGGATCAGTGGCGATTTATTGCGTTGCCACGTGTGGTTGAGAACAAGGTAACGACGAGAAAAATCGTCAAGGTTGATATGTCTTTGGGGTTTGGCGCGTATTGTTGCGGCGGTCAGTCGCAATCGATAGGTAAGTACTTTGGGTTTGTAGATTGTTGCGTGAGTTGGTAGGCTAATTCTTGGGTGAAGGTGGAAATTTTCGTGGTAGATGAAGTGAGGTAAGTTTTGGGTGAATGGTCGAGCAACGCGAGACCAGAGGTGCGTAATCTCTTCTCGTCGGGCGTGCTTAGTGACGCCGTAAATTTCTTATCGATTTATGTAAGGAAAAAAGCAACTCCAAGGTATGTAAGTAGATCTCCGATCGGTTTTACGCGCTCGATGGATTGAGATTCAACTCCGTCGACTCGAAGGTGCGACTACAAGATCCGCGAACATTCACATTACATGCATTCAGTACTCAGGATATTCTTGGTGCAGTTTGGTGGGTATGCCGCCGTCTTGATGCAACTTGAGTTGTGGCACGTTCAGGTTCGCTAGGAGGTGACTGAAGTATTCGCTCAAGAACTGATCGCATACAACCGAATGTCGCTGTTCGTCAACAACGTTTCGGAGCTCGTTCGGATCGTCCTTCAAGTCATAGAGCTCCAGAGGTTTTCTCGTCGGTGAGTCGATGCTCATCTTGAAGCGCTCAGTACGCGCCATCGAATATAGGTTCACCTCGCTAAATACCACGTCCTTGCCGTGTTGTGCATCGCTCGCGTCTGAACCAGCCTCGATCTTTGGAAGCAACGAATGACCGTGGTCGAATTCACTCTGGTCGGCACCAGCAGTGTCAAGCAAGGTTGAGCAGATGTCATAGTGGTCTGTTAGGCTATGCACCGTCCATGACTGGGTTCCACCCGGTGGTCTCACGATCAGTGGTATCTTGAGCGCACCTTCGTAGAACACCGACTTCTGAGCAAACAAGTGATCGCCAAGCATTTCGCCGTGGTCTGAGGTATAGACGATCCATGTGTTGTCCATCAAACCTCTTTCCCGCAAAGCTTGAAGGACAATGCCTACCGCATGGTCATCGAATGCGACCTTTGCATAGTAGTGGCTCGTAAACGTTCGACTTTGGGACTCGGTCATCCCCTTCAGCCCCCGCCGCGAGAACATCGTCTTGAGCTGGGGAGAAACGGGTTCAGCCGGAGGATCCATGATCGCTACCGGCATATCCTCCGGATCGAACATGTCCCTGTATGTTGTCGGTGCGTCAAACGGGGGATGCGGCCCCATCAGGCAGACCTGTAGATAGAACGGCCTGTCTTCCGCATAGCCTCGAATCCACTTCGACGCCATGTTGGCGATGTAGCTGTCGATGTGCTCATCCTCTTCAAGGAGATTAGGTGGGTGTTCCCACGGGCGCATGAAACCTGTACTTTGCCCCCACCTAAAGTTGCGCGCGCAGTCCTCATAGACCTGCAACTTCCCTCGCTCAGCGAGGAAGTCTGAGTAGTAACATCGGTGGGTGGCCGAGGGGATGGTGTCCTTGATCTCGTGAGCGAACTCGTATCCCCAGTCATGCAATCCCGAAGCATGGTCACGCGTGTGGCCGTCATCGGCTTGGTAGAGTCGGAAATGGGTCTTACCGATCACCGCGGTGCAGTAACCGGCATCCCGAATGTTCCTCACGTGGCTCCGCCCGAAACGATCGGCCTCGTTACGGTTTCCCCATACGCCATGCTCATTGACGTACATTCCCGTCATTAACGAAGCCCGGGCTGGCATGCACAGAGGTGAGTTCGTGATGCAGTTCCGGAAGATCACCCCTGCTGCCGCTAAGCTATCCAGGTTCGGCGTGCTCACTACTGTGTTTCCAACACATCCAAGCGCATCACCCCGGTGCTGGTCCGAGAAAATCAGGACAATGTTGGATTTGTGCTGCACCGTTCGACTGTGACCAAGTGAATGGCAGGAACCGCAATGGTAGCGAGGTTCGAATTTCACATCGGTCGCGAAACCTAAAGGCTGCGTACGATCCTTCCCGTCAGTTATCCTTCGCGAGCAATTCGCGGGTGCTCCGGACTCTCGCGCCAAAAGTTACGAACGCTTAGCGAGATGTCGACCTTACGCAGCTCTTTAGACTTCAGCAGTTTGGAACAGCTACAGTTCTGCCACGGCCAAGTGAACCATGGCTAAGTACCTATTCCGTCGCGTTCTACTGCTGGTTCCGACGCTGATTGGGATCATCACCTTAAATTTCTTCATCGTGCAGATGGCGCCCGGTGGACCTGTCGATCAAATGATCGCGGCGCTGACTGGTCAGGACACAGGCGGTGCTACCAGTCGTGTCGCCGGTGCGCAAAGTGGGTCACGCCAGACTGACGCATCTACGTCAGCGCAATCGCAATACGCTGGCGCACAAGGACTGGATCCAGAACTGATCGAGGCGATCGAACGGCAATTCGGGTTCGATAAGCCGCTGCATGTGCGCTACTTCAAGATGATTGGAGACTATCTCACACTCGACCTTGGCGAAAGCTATTTCGAAGGGAGGCCGGTGATCGATCTCATTGTCGAACGATTTCCAGTGTCCATTTCCTTAGGTCTGTGGTCGATGCTGTTGATCTATCTCATCTCCATCCCGCTCGGCGTCGCAAAAGCTGTGCGAGACGGCGGCAAATTTGATGCGTGGACCAGCGGCGTCATCTTCGTAGGTTACGCGGTACCTGGTTTCCTATTCGCCGTCTTTCTGATCGTGCTCTTCGCTGGAGGCGCTTACTTAGATCTATTTCCGTTGAGAGGTCTTACATCGAACAATTTCGACGAACTGAGTTTCGGCGGCAAGATCATTGACTATTTCTGGCATTTGGCGTTACCCGTCGTCGCGTTGACCATCGGCGGTTTCGCGACTTTGACGATGTTGACCAAGAATTCGTTTCTCGACGAGATCGCGAAGCAATATGTTCTGACGGCTCGTGCGAAGGGTCTCGATGAACAGCGCGTTCTGTATGGACACGTCTTCCGCAACGCGATGCTAATCGTCATAGCAGGTTTTCCCGCTGCATTGGTCGGCATCCTCTTCACCGGTGCACTTCTGATCGAAGTGATTTTCTCCTTGGACGGACTCGGTCTTCTTGGCTTTGACGCCGTTTTACGACGAGACTACCCCATTATTTTCGGGACACTTTTCGTGTTCACATTCGTCGGGCTAGTAATGACGCTGGTTGGCGACATTACGTACACACTCGTCGATCCTCGAATCGACTTTGAGTCGCGCAGCACCTAATGTCTGACGCCCAACCAGTGCTACTTGACACGTCGGTTGCGAATACCGTGGAACGTCGGCGTCCTCAGTTCTCGCCGTTAACCCAACGTCGATGGGCAAACTTCAAAGCGAATAAACGCGGCTATTGGAGCCTTTGGATCATCGGCTCATTGGTGCTTTTAAGTCTCTTCGCGGAGGTGATCGCTAACGACAAACCGATCATCTTGACTTACGAAGGTAAGTTGTATAGCCCGATGATCTTCGAATACCCAGAGACCGCATTCGGTGGGGTATTCGAAACCGAAGCCCACTATGCGTCGCCGGTCGTTCAGGACTTAATCGAACAAGGGAATGGTTGGATGCTGTGGCCCTTAATTCCGTTCAGTCACGACACAATTGACCGTCACACCGAAGGCACCGTCCCGGCAGCGCCGAGTGCGCGCCATTGGCTTGGGACCGATGATGTTGCACGTGACGTAACAGCCCGTCTGATCTATGGTTTTCGGTTATCCGTGTTATTCGGCCTAGCCTTGACTCTGATTACGTCGGTAATTGGGATTGCAGTAGGCTCGTCCCAAGGGTACTTCGGTGGCCTAGTTGATCTCATCGGTCAACGTGTGGTCGAAATATGGTCTGGACTTCCAACGCTGTTCGTCATCATCGTATTGGCGAGCATTTTTGAACCTAATCCGTTTGTATTGCTCTCCCTACTCGTCATGTTCAATTGGATGGCGTTGGTTGCGGTTGTTCGCGCCGAGTTTCTCCGAACACGCAACTTTGAATATGTGAATGCCGCTCGTGCGCTTGGCGAAAAAGACCTAAAGATCATGTTTAAGTACGTGTTACCCAACGCTATGGTCGCTACACTGACCTTTCTCCCATTCATTCTGAACGGTTCGATCACAACACTCACGTCCCTCGACTTTCTCGGTTTCGGACTCCCGGCAGGCTACCCATCCTTAGGGGAGTTACTCGCACAAGGCAAAGCAAACTTACATGCCCCATGGCTCGGGTTATCTGGCTTTTTCACGCTTGCGATCATGCTGACGCTATTAGTGTTCGTTGGGGAGGGAGTTCGAGACGCATTCGACCCACGACGCGCCATCAATTGACGGAACTCGCAGCTAGTTTCCGTCATTCGTCGAATCAGCTTTCGGGTCTTCTGAGTTTTCCCTAGTATTGGGGAAGCTCAAGTATCATAGGGGATTAATCCTTCTCCAACTAAGGGAGTCTCTATGGCATCCTTGCGTATCTACACACGGTCATTCTGGACGTCCATGGCCGTCGTATTTTTTGCCTCATCGAGTTACCTCAACATCTCAGCTCAGGACACTGACGCGGACGAGGAAGAAGCCGATGAGGTCACCGAGGAAGTTGTCGTATACGGGCATGCAGCAATCCCTCGACCGAAAGAAGCTGGCTGATCATTTCAAAGACACGATTACCGCGGAAGATATTGGGTTATTTCCCGATCAAAACCTCGCGGAAGCACTTCAACGCGTAAGCGGAGTCGCCATCGATCGCAAGAGCGGCGAAGGTGCTTTCGTCAGCGTGCGCGGTCTTGGTCCGAATTTCGTACAAACAACGATCAATGGCCGGGTATCCGCATCCAATGTATCACCTGGTAGTCACGATGGGCGCGGCGCGACTAACGCTGGGTCGCGCGTTGTCGGCTTTAATGCTTTTCAATCCGGACTCGTTCAAGCGGTTGAAGTGAGCAAATCACCGCGTGCCGATCACGTAGAAGGTGGTCTCGGCGGATTTGTCGACATTCAAGCACGTAAGCCGTTTGACCTCGGCGAACGTCACATGGCGTTCAACTTTGACACCACGATCAATGAATTAGCAGACGATACGGCACCTGGCGTATTCGCCTTATTCAGCGATCTTCTGACGGAGGATCTCGGCTTCATGGTGTCTGCACAGTGGGACAACCGTGTATTCCGATCAGACTCGCTACATCATTACTCATACATTGGCGACCCAAGAACCGTTACACTGGACGGCGTCACCATGACGGGTTATTACCCACGTCAGCTTCTCGGGGAATTGCACATTACTGATCGCGATCGCTTGAACGTTTCTTCGTCCTTGCAGTTTCGCCCATCCGATCGTGTTGATGTCACGGTCGACCTTCTGTATACCGCCAACCAAGAAGACGAACGTGACTTCTGGCGGGATTTCAGGCTTCAACAAGGGCATCCTCGCATTACGTCGGCTGCTATCGAAAGCGATAACGGGACCAACATCTTCACGGAAGTCTCGACATCCGGTGCAGGATTGTTCGTGCAGCACGCGACCGAGGTTGTCGATACCGAAGCTATGAATATCGGCGCTAATCTTCAATTTCAAGCAACGGACCGGCTTTCCTTGAACTTCGATGCAACGATTTCTCAGACAGAGTCTCCAATTACCAATCGTGACTACCTGATTCGAAATACGCGCGCGCAAATGTCATATCGAAAGTACGGCCCTGGGGGCTTGCCAGCACTAACGACGACATCGCCAATCAACGATCCGGATTTCTTTGAGGTAGTCAAACACTCGATTCAAGATCACCTAGTCGATGACGAAGTCATCCAGATGAGAGCGGACGCGACATTTGAAATCGGTGGTGCTTGGCTTGAATCAGCACAGTTCGGGATTAGAACGTACGATCAGAATAGGCGAGATCGTCATCGTTACCTTAACAGTCGCGCATTTATCCGGTCAAGCCTTGATGAATTCGGTGGTCGTTATCCATTTCCAGCGGAAGAAGACTTCCTAAGCGGGCTCGGTAACCAGTTTCCAGCACCGGTCGTTAACCCGAATCTTGACGTGATTCAGCGGACTTTCGTAACCCGCGCGGATGAAATAAGGGCGGGTGGCGGCTTCAATACCGGAACTGCGAAGGCTTTGGAAGACTTCACTGTCGGTCGATTCAATGAAGACTTGAACCACGATGACGATGGTACTGCCGTCTATGCGATGGTTACCTTTACCGGTGAGTTTGGTGAGACACCGTATTCTGGCAATTTCGGAGTTCGCTACGTCAATAACAGTACCGGGTCCGTAGGTGAAATCGCCGAACCGGTGTCGATCGACTACTCCGACCCGACCGTACCTGAGATCATCCTTTCTGATCCAACGTACGTCGACGTGGGTCACGAATACTCAAGAGTATTACCGGCACTGAATCTTCGTTTCGACCCTCGCGAAGACATTGTGATTCGAGCATCACTCGCGAGAGTGATGAGCCGCCCACGATATCTGGATCTGAACCCTCGCAAGTCCGTACAGGCTCGAGTGCGCACCATGCGTGGTGGAAATGGTGAGCTCGATCCAACGATGGCTACACAATTCGACCTTGCCTTTGAGTGGTATTTCGCTGACTACTCGATCGCGCAGGTAGGCTTCTTCACGAAAGACATCGAAGCGTTCGTCCAACCTGATATCGAGGAAGTGCCGTTTCCTGGGCTAACTGATCCCGAAACGAATCTACCGCTAGTGTTCTCGCTGTTTAGACCTTTGAACACAGGCGCATCGAGCTTAACCGGTGTCGAACTGGCCTTTCAGCGTACCTTTGCAGATCTGCTTCGCGCACCTTTCGACGGTCTAGGTGTCATCGCAAACTGGACGTTCATTAACTCGGGTTCTGATTTCCGAAACGAAAAAACGAATGCCGCGTACGGAATACCCGGACTCTCAGAGAATACTGTGAACTTTACGTTGTTCTACGAGAAAGAACGGATTGCGGCACGCGTCTCCTATAACTTCCGCGATGACTTTCTTGATGCTATTGCAGATGGTCAAGGTCATCCGTACTTCGTTGACGCGTATTCGCAGCTCGATGCATCCATTGGTTTCACGTTGAACGAACGGGTTGCGTTTAGTCTTGAAGCAATCAACATCGGCGACGAAAACGTGTACTACTACAACCTAATAGCCACGGGAGAAGACGAACACTTTTCAAGCGCGATCAACGCCGGACGCCGATTCCAGTTTGGCGTTCGCGTAAAAATGTAACGCTAACCACATATTCAGTTGCAGCGTTACACCAATTCGGGTGTAACGCTGCACGATCGTTAACGCCCTTGCATGCGCATCCGTAGCGTGTGCTTGGACCGCTCACATCGCAACGCGACATCGCCATTGTTTGTGCTGATAGACGTTCGATTGCCAACATCTGTGCGTTAACCACTTTGTCGATTCCACCAGCTATGACGTCAATGAGTAGGCAGAGGTCCCTGTATTACCTACTGGTCGTCTGCTGCGTATGTCACGCTCAAATATTGGACACAGCAGAACTGGAATACCAGCATGGTATTTCCCTACTGCACGAACTGAAATATCCAGCGGACTTCGAACACTTCGAGTACGCCAATCCTGATGCGCCCAAGGGCGGCAAAATCGTTCTAGCGACGACCGCGCCCATCGTGAATTTCAATGGTGCTCGAGGACCCGAATTGCCAAACGCAATGGGGTTAGGACGAACGACGGACCGATTACTTATTCGAACTGCCGACGAACTGTCCGGCCTCTACGGACAGCTAGTAGCAGGTGTCGCGTTATCGCCGGATCACAAATCATTGTTTTTTCGTCTGCACGACCACGCTCGTTGGCACGACGGTGTACCCGTTACTACCGATGACATTCAGTTCACGTACGACCAAATGATGTCGGCCGTACACGGACGCGTGTACTTCGCGAGTTGGATCAAATCGTTTGAGATACTCGGTCCGAAGGACTTTGTTGTCCATCATCGTTCAAAGTTTAACAACTCAAACTTGGTCGCAATGACATGGTTTCCCGTGCGACCCGCACATTACTGGAAAGGACGCGACCCAAACAAACCGACGTTGATACCGCCAGTCGGTAGTGGTCCGTATCGAGTCGCTGAATTCGATCGTTCA
>JAPOVY010000018.1 GCA_026707905.1 Gammaproteobacteria bacterium
ATCATTCAGAGCAAGATCATCGACGGGAAAGACATCCGAGGCAACTTCGTCGGCATGATCTTTCAAGATCCGATGACGTCACTGAATCCAACGATGACGATCGGAGCACAGATTGCAGAACCACTCGAAGTGCACCGAGGTTACTCGCATCGACAGGCAATGAATCGAGCGGCCGAGCTGCTCGATATGGTTCAAATCCCGGAAGCGGCGAAGCGCGCTCGACAGTACCCATTCGAATTCTCGGGCGGCATGCTGCAACGATCGATGATCGCGATGGCTATCGCATGCGAGCCATCGGTGTTAATCGCAGATGAGCCGTCGACCGCACTCGACGTGACGATTCAAGCTCAAATTCTGGATCTCGTCAAATCGATTCAAAAAGACACCGGTATGGCTATCATCTTGATAACGCACGATCTCGGTGTGGTTGCGCGGCTAGCGGATACAGTCAGCGTCATGTATGCGGGTGAGGTCATGGAAGCCGGAAGTGTGGACGATGTTTTCTATCGGTCCGCACACCCTTACACATTAGGCTTAAAAGAAGCCATGCCTACCAACCAGACGGGCCGCTCTCGACAACTCAAACCGATCGATGGTTCGCCCCCCGACCTGTTCTCACCACCGAAAGGGTGTTCCTACGCGGCGCGCTGTCCGCATACCATGGAAGTCTGTTTAGAGAACAATCCGAACGCGTTCGCTATGCAGGACGGACATGCAGCGAAATGTTGGCTACATCACGAAGAATGTGAGATCGAAGCAGAGGATTTGTATCAGACATGACTGAACCGCTGCTCAAGACGCAAAACCTTACCAAGCACTTTCAGCTCAGCTCGAACGCTCTCGTCCAAGCCGTCGACGATATCTCGCTTGAAATTGCGCCTCGGGAAATCCTTGGGTTGGTAGGCGAAAGCGGGAGCGGCAAGTCGACTTTCGGCAAGACTGTAATCGGTCTACACGACAAAACTAGTGGAACCGTGACGTTTAACGGCGAGGAGATGCCTGATCGATACCAGGCTGGGGATTTCCAGCGATTCGCCAACCAGATGCAAATGATCTTCCAGGATCCGTATTCCTCGCTAAACCCTCGGATGACTGTGGGCGAGATTATCGGAGAAGGACTCCTACTTCACTCTGACCTCAAACGATCTGAAGTCAACGAGCAGGTTGCGGATTGGTTGCGAAAGGTCGGGTTAAACGCCGACCATATGGGACGCTATCCACACGAGTTCTCGGGCGGCCAACGGCAACGCATAGGTATAGCGCGCGCGTTGATTCTCAATCCTGAGTTTGTCGTATGCGACGAACCGATCTCTGCGCTTGACGTATCTGTTCAGGCACAAGTGGTCAATCTGCTTGGCGAACTGAAAGATTCCATGGGTTTGACATTGCTCTTTATCGCCCACGATCTCTCCATGGTTCGTTATGTGTCGGATCGGATCGCCGTCATGTATTTAGGGTCAATGATTGAAATTGGTCGTGCTGACGACGTGTTTTTCGATCCGCAGCACCCTTATACGCAGTTGCTCATCGGCTCGAATCCCGAGCCTGATCCCAATCACGAAAGAACTCGTACTTCAGTGTCAATTGCTGGGGAGATTCCATCGCCGGTCAACATTCCTCCGGGGTGCCGCTTTGCGTCACGCTGTCCTAAGGTCATGGATGTTTGCCGCGAACAAACGCCAATACTGATTCCACTAGTGGATATTAATGACGATCACCATGTTGCATGCCACCTCTTCGACACACCGAATTAGACATCGCGGATAAAGACTATCGAAAAAACATGTAACAATCTGTCGCAACCTCTTCACATGAAATCTTAGCGTAAGATACACGAAGGGACGCTGAAATCAATTAAGTTCAATTTCAAGAATTGCGTTCCGACTCTCAACCTTCTTGCTAAGACCGAGCGAAACACACAACCTGAAATGAGATTGGCTCAATCCGTAACCTCTGTAAACAAATCTCTTACATTGACGTAAGTCTGTCCTGGAACCCACTGATAGACCGTCTGAATTTCACCTTGGATGATCGATTTCATTGGTCTAGGACCTATATGCTTCGTACAAAACGCCAAATCTATTGTTCCGATTCTCGACTTGCCGGACTTAGTTCGTGTTCTTGTTTGATTAGAAAGAGATTTCCAGTTGTACTCTCCGTAACCTCCTGGATCATTTGAAATCAACCATTTTTCTTTTCCTATCCAGTATCCCTTTACTAAGACCGCGTGAGATCCGTAGTCTTCGGTATCGAATCCCAGTATAACTGGTAATCCATCGTCTATTTGCAATTTTATGAAATTGTACGTTGATATTGTGCAATTTTTCACTTGATGTTTAAAAGCGATATAGGAATTTAAATGGTGTGACTTCGTGATTTTGTTTAATTTTCTAACCAATTCGCTAATATATTCTCCGTTAATGAACCAACTCGCAAGGATTTGTCTGTGGTCGTCGCTTATTGCAGTTTGTTCTGCGATTAGAGGATCACGGAACATATACTTTGTCGCCCGTTCACCGGTCTTTCCAAACTTCGTTGTTAATTCGGGAATGAGCGTTGCCATCATCATCAAACCCGAGTAATATGCGCAGAGGCCATCAAAACTCCCCTGAGTGTAATACGGCACATTCAGCAGTTCAACTGATTTATTAGAAGAACCGAGAATTCTTCGCATGATTTCAGTCCAAGAGTAAATTTAACGACGCGTATTTTAGCGTTTAAATCGATATTGTTGATCACAAACATAAATAAACAGAGGATCACTGGCTTGTCTACGTAAGAAGATCAATTCGTAATCCCCATTCCGCAAGCCTGGTGGAAACTCGATACAACTCAAGGTTTACTCCAGCAATTCGTTCGAGCTCCCGAGAAAGAGAATCGCCGATGCCGTCATGTGAAGTAAATAAGCTACTGTCGGTTCTGAAACAACGCGTTGTTCCGTGCCTCTTCCGTGTCCTCCCAAGAAGTTCCTACCAGTTGGTACGCTGGAGCTTAACAATGTCCGAAGGTTGTTATAGCTCGATTTCCAGTGTCGAGGAATTAACTCTTTATCAAAACCGATTGATATCAGTTGATCTACAGTCGATGTCTTGCTGTAGTGCCATCCATGTCTTTCGTAAATTGACTTCATCGTACTCTCGAATGCCTTCAAACACTCGTTGATCGCTTCTTCGAACCTACCTTTTCGATAATGTTCATATGCATTGAGGAACTCTGTTTGCGCACCTTGAAGATACGGTTGTCTGAGTATTTGCAATGTTGGTTTCACAATCTCTGCATGCGTGAATTCATCGTCGATACGGATAATCTCACCATCCAAAACTTGATAGCCGAACCCATGGTCTTTAAATCTTTGATTGAGTTCGTTTTGACAATCTACGTATAGCGATTGCACATTGATTTGGTTATATGATGGCGCACGTGAGAAAAAGAGCTTTCTCGAAAATGCCAATTGAATCACGTCGAGTAGGAGCTCGATGTCGGTTTCGGTCTGAAAATAACTCTACAGCTTATCTTGCGCCGGAGCTCGATGATGTGCGCTATGTGGTAACTCACCCCATCCTTGCTCTCTACATATAAGACGATTAATGACGTTGAAGAAGCCCCTCTGGGAGTTTACGTATCTTTCATTGAGTTGATTAAGGTCGTTTAATACATACAAGACCTGAATTCGTAGCTGGTCTGGCATCTCTTCATATTGATAGACATCAGGAAACTCACCACGTCTCGTCTTCTGTTGTCGTGAGTAAAAATCAAAAATCTCCACGGTGAATATCGACCTAATCAACAAGCGTCTATTTTAGAAAGCGCAACCACTGTACAAAGGGGTATGCGTGCGTTTTTAGGGATCGTCAAGTTGCAGAATTAGTATAGGAGTATGCACATGACTGAACCCCGAACGAAAGGTGGCCAAGGGCGTCGTTACAGTGACGCTTTCAAACGTGAAGCGGTGAGTCTGTTGATGAGCACACAGGCGTCGGCGGCAGACGTCAGCGCGGAACTTGGGATCAGCGTTGTGGCGGTGGCGGAAGGAGTGGGCGGCGCTGAACGCGCTGGTGGACTTTGAAGCCTTCCATGACATTCTGAAAGAGTGGTGGCGACCAGCCGAAGCCGAACCGACCAAGGGCGGTCGGCCGCCCTATGACGCGGTGCTGATGTTCAAGTTGCTGTTGATCGGTCGTAAATGTGGGTTGTCCGACGAGAAGTTGGAAGTCCTGGCGCTGGATTCGCTCAGGGTCATACGGTTTCTCGGCGTGACCATGGGTGACGCGATCCCTGACCGCGCCACCATCGCACGGTATCGCTCGCAGTTGGACGAGAACACCGTGCGGGGGTTGTTCGAGGCGTTCAATGCCCAACTCGTCACACGGGGCTATGTGGCTCGGGACGGGCAGATGATCGACTCGTCGTTCACGCTGGTACCGATCCAACGGAATACAAGGGATGAGAACGCCACGATTAAGGCTGGCAAGACACCCCCTGACAGGCAGGAGGACAGCGCGACGGCGAAGTTGCGCCAGAAAGACGTGGACGCGCGGTGGACGAAGAAGCACGGCAAGAGTTACTTGTCAATGTCAAGTTTAAATGTACCACTTTCGTCAACTTAATTTGTCCCACTTTTGTCAACTTCGTGAGCTCCCAGGG
>JAPOVY010000045.1 GCA_026707905.1 Gammaproteobacteria bacterium
TGATTCCTGAATGTGCGATATCGTGCCGTCGGTTAATCTGGATCAAGACACTCGTGAGTGCTTCAACGGCCGCTGAGTTCTCGATGGGTCCAGCGTGCCATGCGCGCATTCCAGCTTGGTGGGCGAGCTCGATTACGCGTTTCCTAGCGGCTCGCTTGTTGCCAGAGACAAGAACATCACATTCGATGTGAGCATCGGTTTTCAGCAAATGGGCAGCGACATTTTGAAACGCGGTAACGACGGTAACAGAATCCCCAAGAAAATCCTGTGCTCGTTTACCGGCACTACCTTCCGACGGAAGCTGAACTGTCCCCACTTTGGGTGGAACGAGTGGGACCGTTACATCGATTAGTATTTTCCCGACGAGTCCCGCTTTCACGGTATCTAGAGTCGAAATCTGGTGTTCTGCCGGTACCGTAAGTACGACGAGGGTTCCTGCTGCAGCTGCGTCAGGATTTTCCATCGCTTGTGCGGGTGTTTCGGGACTAACTTTGTGCAGGTTTTCGACTGCTTTTTGTGCCTTTGTGAGTGTTCGCGAGCCGATGATGATTTCGTGACCGGCTTTTGCCCACCGGATCGCGAGTCCTGTACCAAGGTCACCTGTACCACCCAAAAGCGCGATTTTTTCAGTCTCGCTCATGCGGAACCGTCGACGAATGAAGTGGGGAATTATCGGCATCGTAATTTCAGGAACTTTGTCCTACGGAATCCCGTTCACTAGGATGAAATCGTCAAACCAAGGATCGCTCAGCGCCTGTGACCATACGACGAAGCCGCTCGCCTAGTACTGTCATGAGTAGGAGTAAAACGGTCAACAATCCAGTAGGGAACGCGAGCTGCCACGGCGACGCATATATGTTCTTGCTGCCATCGGCGATCAATACACCTAAGCTCGTCATCGGTTCTTGTACACCTAATCCTAGAAAGCTAATGAAGCTCTCGGAAATGATCACCGATGGGATCATGAGCGTGGCAAAGACGATCGCGGAACCGAGCACATTCGGAACCACGTGCCTAACGACTATCCGATATTCAGGTAATCCCATTGCGCGCGCCGAGGCGACAAACGGTGCTGCTTTCAGCACAAGTGCTTGACCACGCACAATACGGGACACGTCGAGCCACGAGACCGCACCAATCGCAATAAACAACAGGTAAATATCGCGTCCCAACATGACTACTAAAACAATAACGATCAATACGTAAGGTACTGCGTACATACCATCAACGATCCGCATCATGACTTGATCGGTCGTACCACCCACGTAACCGGATACAGCACCCCATGGTAAGCCGATGCAGAAGCTCACCGTTGTTGCGAGAACAGCGATCAGAAGGCTAATCCGTCCACCCATCATCGTACGCGTAAACAAGTCGCGGCCAACGTTGTCAGTTCCAAACCAATGTTCACTGGAAGGCGGTACACCGATTGCCTCCCAGTGGATCGCGTCATATTCCCACGCAGCTACGTGGGGTCCAACAATGGTTGCCGCGAGCACAAGCAGAAGAAGACCGCATGTAACTTTCACATAGACTGGTCCAAAAAAGCCAATCTGAGACTCGCGCGTCATTACGTCAGTCAATTTAGTTGAATCCGTGGGTCGATTCGTAGGAAGACCAGGTCGATCAGGAAGTTCAATAGCAATATAGACGTCGTATAGACGAGGACGGCGCCTAGGACAAGGGTGTAGTCGCGATCAAGAGCACCTTGCACGAAATAGTGTCCGATCCCGGGTATTGAGAAGAACACCTCCACGACCATCGAACCTGCAAGTAAGGTAGCGGCTGCCGGACCAACAAATGACAGTACTGGTACCAGCGCAGACGGTACGACGTGATGCCAAAGAAGCCGAGTGTTATTCACCCCTTTTGCTTGCGCGGCTGTCGCGAACGGCTGATTAAGTGCCTCGAGACAGCTGCTTCGGCTCAGTCGTGCGAAAGCCGCGATATACGGTATACACAGAGAGATAACCGGCAACACAAGATGCAGTGGTGATTCGAGACCGCCAGCCGGTAACCAACGAAGCACCAGCGAAAACAGGAGGACAAGCAGCGGCGCTGCAACTAGAGGGGGCAAAGCTAAACCGCACGTTACGAATCCTTCAAGTGCTGCGTCCAATTTCTGGTTCCGATATCGAGCCATCGTTGCACCAAGAAAAAGCCCGACAGTGACTGCGATAGTGAGTGCGATTCCGCCGATTAGAAGGCTTATGGGCAGTCCGTGGAATAGGAGTTCTGCTACGGTGAAATCTTTCTGCTTGTAGGACGGACCTAAATCACCACGTACTAGCCCCCATAGATAGCTACCGTATTGGTGAAGTAATGGGTCATCGAGGTCGTACGCCGCCAGCAGATTCTTTTCGACTGCGGGAGAGACCGCACGTTCGCTATCAAATGGGCCGCCAGGCGCTACACGCAGAAGGAAGAACGTAAGCGTGAGGACAACCCAGATGGTCGTCAGCATGAAGAGCGAGCGTCTAAATATGTAGCGCAGCATAGGGGAGTTTCAGCGTATACCGTACGTCCGCCGCAACAGAAGGACCAGCCGTTCGTCTGCGGGCAACATCAGTTACGGCGATTCAACCCAATGCATGAATCGAACTGGGTGTAGATTTCGCCCGTTCCTCTGCCATCCGCCTACATGCGTCTTTACGAGGTTTAGTGTCATCGTCACATAAAGTGGAATGACCGGAAAGTCCTCAAGTGCTATTTCTTCAGCGGAAGTCAGCATTTCTAACCTCGATTGAAGGTCCGCGGTTTTACGGGCTTCCTCGAACAGCGCATCGAACTTAGCTGATTGATAACGACCGTAATTAGCTGGTCCGATCTTGGACCAGAGTAATTCGATGTAATGTTCTGGATTGTTCTCACCGAACCATCCTGCTTGCGCGACTTCGAAGTCGCCGTTCTGCAGATCGCTGAAGTGCGTAGCGAGATTGGTATGGTGCAACGTAGTGTTTATTCCTGCATCCTTCCACATTGCCGCGATTGCTACGTAGACTCGTTTGTTCTCTGCACCTGAAATGTAACGCAACGTCACGCCTAACGGTTGAGACTCGTCAAACCCCGCCTCTGTTAAGAGGGCGATAGCGCGTTCAACCGATGATTCCGCGTCGGGACCGTGCGACATTTGACCCGACACTAGTGGCGGCGATAGCGTTTCACTTGGAATCTCACCAGCCGCGAGAACTTGATCGGTGATGCGGTTTCTGGAAATTGCGGCGGCAAGCGCTGCACGCACACGCGCGTCGTCGAATGGCTTCTCGCGCGTGTTGATGACGAGATACATAATCGATTGCAAGGGCGCGTTCTGTACTTCGTTAGGGCGTTCCTGAAGGACTCTTGACACCAACGTATGTGGGTACCCATGGACGATATCCATATCGCCCGCAACGAATCGGTTGTAAGCGGTTGCAGGTTCTTGGAATGGGTAGTACCGCACCGTTCCAATGATGGCTTCGTGTGCGAAGATGAAATGAGCGTTTCTCCTTAGTTCAACATATTCGCGCGGTCGCCATTCATTTAGCACGTAAGGACCGTTCGATACCCAGTTTTCAGCTTTGACCCAAGCATCGCCGTGTTTTTTAACTGTATGTTCTGGGATCGGATACGCGATGGGATACAGCAGACGTTCCAGGAGAAATGGGAAGGGCTGTTCAAGGTCGATAACTAGTGTGTGTTCGTCTTCAATCGAGACACCGAGTTGGTCAGGTGCTAGATGACCACGATTGATGCTTTCCGCATTCTTGATGCAATAGAGAAAGTGTGCAAGTGGGGATGCGGTTTGAGGGTCTTGATGGCGGCGCAAGCCATAGACAAAGTCCTTCGCTGTGAGTGGTTGACTATCACTCCACGTAGCGTCTGGATTAAGCTCAAAGCGCCACTGCAACCCATCTTCCGACGTCTTCCAACTCGTAGCTAGACCAGGAAGGATTTCTCCTCGTGGACCCATCGTCGTTAAACCGAGAAAGAGATCTTTCAGAATGTGCTCTTCAGCGTTTGCGAAATAACGATGCGGATCAAGCGTGCCTGGCTCCGCTGAGTTGCCGATAGTTAGGATGTCGAGCTCGGGCTCTGCTTGTATGCTGCCACACAGCGCGATCGCCAGAGTTGTGACTAGCGTAATAATGAATCGATTCAAGATTTGTAAAGGTAATCTCGTGTTAACGGAACCGTATCGTTTTGATGCGCTAGCTGCATTTGAAATACGACGAGTGAGTCATGTTCGAAAGCAGTTTGACACGCACATAAATAGAACTCCCATAATCGGCAGAATCTCTCGCCCTGGCGCTGTTTGACTTCGTCGCGAACTTTCTGAAATCGTTCGTTCCATGCGGCAAGAGTCAATGCGTAATGACGTCGCCAGACCTCGATGTCTGAGATGATTAGACGATTAGTTTCGATCGAATGGGCGACTTCGGAAAGTGAAGGGATATACCCGCCCGGGAATATGTAACGCTTAATCCATGGGTTAGTTGGCGTTGGCTCAGTTGCACTGCCGATGGTGTGGATCGTTGCGACGCCATCGATCTTGAGCAAATGTCTTACGCGTTCGAAATACGTAGTGAAATTGCGCTTT
>JAPOVY010000064.1 GCA_026707905.1 Gammaproteobacteria bacterium
TCTTCAACTTGCTGTCGTTAAAGCTCGAGCTTGAGATCTTTCTGCGCAGCTTTGCCTTTGAAATACCCACCTGCACAAAGCAGAATCCCAGCGATGCCGCCCAACGTAAACGCACCAAGTAACCAGACTGATATCGGCAACGACATCGATTGCCAATTCAATAAATTGAGCGTTAAGGGATCAGGGTTATAGACGGTGAAAACCGTCCAAAACAACAAGACGAGGACGAGAACGAGATAAAAGAGCAGACGGCCGAAAGTCTTCATGATGGTTCGTCGTCAGCTAATAGGTCAACCACGAGTAGCTAAATCGTAAACTCGACCCGAGCACATTGTCAGGTCTGCTCTGCGACCGCTTCTCGCAGTTCGCGACCCGGTTTAAAAAATGGTATTCGTCGAACGCCGAGGTCTACGGATGCCCCTGTTTTCGGATTCCGCCCCCGACGAGGCTTCCAGTGTCGATTGCGAAACGATCCGAAGCCACGAATCTCGACGCCGCGGTCGTCCGCGATCGCTTCACTTAGTTCATCCAGAATCAGATCAACCGCAAGTTCTAAATCCTCTGGTGGAAGCAACGGCTCATATTTCTGCGCAAGCGAGTTCACCAATTCGCTTTTCGTCACATCAAACCGCCTTCATCTCGCTCGTAATTAGATCGGTTTTCTTGAGGCATGTGCAAATTGTGTCAATCCTGAATGGGGTTGACCACTAAGAACTGCCTTCTTCTAACTGCGTCTTGACCAGGTCACCTACAGTTTCCGTACGTGAGGAACCTTCCTCTTGTTTACGCTGGTATTCCGCGTGCGCTTCCCTCTCATCTTGCTGCAAACGCGCTCTGACCGAGAGTGAAATCGTTCGACCTCGCTGATCGACGTTTACGATTTTCGCAGTTAATTCGTCGCCCACCTTCAGATGATGTCGAACATCTTCTACGGGCTCTAGGCCGACCTCGCTCGCGCGAATCGTACCGTCCACACCTGTGGCCAGTTGCACCATAGCATCCTTCGCCGTTACTTCGGTGATCGTTCCCGTAACGACCGAGTTCTTGCCATTTGCAGCCGTGTAGTCTGCAAAGACGTCGTCTTGAAGCTGCTTAATACCAAGCGAGATCCGTTCCTTACCAGCATCAATCTGGAGTATACGAGCTTCAACTTCCTCGCCTTTGCTGTAGCGGCGTATGACTTCCTCGTTCTTCTCATCCCAAGACAAATCACTTACGTGGACGAGTCCGTCGACGTTGCCTGGCAAACCGATAAAGATGCCGAAGTCCGTGATAGCCTTAATCGTTCCACTAATCGCTTCACCCACCTTATGGGTCTCATGGAACAGTTCCCAAGGATTGTCGCGACATTGCTTGATTCCAAGCGACACGCGTCGACGCTCTTCATCAATGTCGAGCACCATGACTTCGACGATGTCGTCTTTGGTGACGACTTTCGACGGAATCACACTGTGGTTCACCCAGTCCATTTCGGATACGTGAACGAGCCCTTCAACACCTTCTTCTAGTTCCGCGAAGCATCCATAGTCCGTGATGTTGGTGACACGGGCTTGAACGCGCGTACCTCGCGGATAGCGCTGCACGATATCCACCCAAGGATCGTCGCCAAGCTGCTTCGTACCTAATGAAACTCGCTGTCGCTCTGGATCGTACGAAAGTACTTTCACCTCGATGGAATCGCCGACTTGTACCATCTCGCTCGGGTGCCGGATACGACGCCACGCCATGTCTGTAACGTGCAATAGTCCATCGATACCACCAAGATCCACAAACGCACCGTACTCGGTTAGGTTCTTGACGATACCTTCCTTAACTTGACCCTCCTGCAGCGACGCCAATAGCGCTTCGCGTTCTTCACTGAACGCCTCTTCAAGGATCGCCTTTCTCGAAAGCACGACGTTGTTACGCTTCTGATCAAGTTTGATGACTTGGAATTCGAGCGTCTCACCTTCTAAAACCGTTGGGTCTGGAACCGGTCGTATATCGAGGAGCGAACCCGGTAGAAATGCGCGAACATCGTTGACATCGACGGTATAGCCGCCTTTCACACGTCCGTTCAGAATCCCTTTAACAGGTTCCTTGCTATCGAAGCTCTCCTCAAGCATGTCCCAAGTTTCGGCACGCTTGGCTTTTTCGCGCGAAAGTCTTGTTTCACCGGAGCCGTCGTCGATGGTCTCCATCGCCACTTTTACGATGTCACCTACTTCAGGCATTTTTTCGCCGGCCGACATGAATTGATCTTTCGAGATAACCCCTTCGGACTTAAGCCCGACATTTACGGTAATGCTCTCGTCGTCCATGTCGACTACAGTGCCATTGATGATGGACCCTTGTTCGACTTCTCGGAAACTCTCATTCAAGAGCTGTTCAAAACTTTCGCTCATATATCTCCAAAGATGGGTTGAAACTCACGTATCACACGTCACCAAGATACACCTTTCCTGGTTCGTCGCCAAGGATGAAAGATATAAGAAAGGAACAAACGAACCGCGACAGCGGCCGATATAAAGGTGTGGAAAACGGTAAGTAGTAGTTGAGGGCGGGATTGCAGGCGGTTAAGTTTAGCGATTTAGCGGGTTTTAACAACCTACGCGACCATCACATCAAGAAGTACGTGTAGACTATGGGCTCGAATTCTCAGCGGAATCGTCAACGTGATTTGGCTAGTTTTCCGCAACTGAAGAACCAAGCCCTCGACCATATCGTCGTTGCCATACGCAAAACTACGATTAGAGCAATAGCTCAGCGAATACTCGACGCAGTGTCGTTTAGCTCATCCTTAGCCTCACCTTCGGGTAGAGGTCGTGTTCTCCCTCGAACATTCATTCGATGCAGCAACTCTCCGCTTTGTCGCACGGAGACCCGAATAGCTGAACATTTCTGCGTCAAATCTGTGTTTCGGCTATACCGTCGAGGAACTGTCAGCGCAAAGACCACTGTCCCTCGATGCAGATCGATCGTACTCAATCGAGGACGATTGTTGGTGTGCCGAGTTTAGATATGCGTTATACCCATTGGTGTTGTAGGATTACGCTATGACGACATACACGATAGATACTGCTGCGGCTATCAAGAAACTGATCAACTCGGGGATGCCTGAACAGTAGGCAGAAGCGGTAGTGCATACATTCGCTGAAGGCCAAGATGAAGTGGCAACGAAAGCGGACATCCGAGAAGTGAAGGGAGATATTGACTCACTAAAGAACTATCTTCTTTTTCGTATTGTCCTTGCACAGATCGCCGGTGCAGGTTTGGTGTTTGCACTAATCAAGTTTTTGGGATATACCTAAAGCTTCCTAGCAAGATCGGTGATACATCGTCCTGAGTTTGTCGCGTGGACTGCACCGGAGCTAGCGCACGAAAAATCGCACTGTTAATACCAACGATTTCTATGTTTGAAAGTACAGCTTCATAACGGTGCTTCTGTCGCAGACGTAAACCACTTTGTCCAAGTACTAACCTGCTTACATCCAGGACGTCCAATGATCGAACGTACATGAAACCACCTCGCGTTCGAAATAATGAAGTCGTCACAAGTTCGATTGACCTTTGAATTCGACGCCCGCGACGAATTTCTTGACATTACTGGCGGTGAATTAACATGAACAACGCCCTACCTTCTACAATCCGCGACCTTTTGCCATACACCAGCGTCGCATATTAGGAGCGTATTCAAATGAGTTTCACCGGTAATTACGACACGAAGTTTCAACCTGTTGTCGATCGTTTCGTAAAGAACTTCAGTGAGTATGGCGACATTGGCGCAAGTTGCAGTGCAACGGTTGAAGGTGAATTCGTCTTGGACATCCATCACGGACATCGTGACGCAGAAAAGAGCCTACCTTGGGAAGCTGACACCATCGTCAATGTCTATTCGACGACCAAGACGATGACATTCCTCTGCATTCTGCTTCTCGTCGAACGAGGTCAACTGTCGGTTAAAGATAAGGTTGCGAAATACTGGTCCGAGTTTGCGCAGAACGGCAAAGAAGACATCGAAGTCCGTCACTTTCTGAGCCACAGTGCAGGCCTATCTGGTCTGGACGAACGAACTGACCCGGACGATCTATATAACTGGGAAAAGATTGTTGGCTTACTAGCGGCACAAGCACCTTGGTGGGAACCCGGTACAAAGAGCGGTTACCACGCACTCACGCAAGGCTATCTCCTCGGCGAGGTCGTTAAACGCATAACCGGCAAGTCCATTGGCACTTTCTTTAAGGACGAAATCGCTACGCCACTCGACGCGGATTTTCATATTGGGGTCGATCCTAAACATTTCGACCGTATCGCAGAGCTCATCCCGCCGCCGGAGGCAGAACCGGACCCTAACGCCCCAGCGCCAGATCTTGAGAGCATCGGCATGCGCACCTTCATGAATCCGTCCAGCAATATCGGCCAAACGAGGACCGCTGGTTGGCGTCAAGCTGAAATTCCGGCCGCTAACGGGCACGGCAATGCTCGATCCGTCGCCCAGGTACAAACAGTCCTAGCGAACCACGGAAGCGCGTTCGGCGTGGACCTGCTCTCGAAAGATACCTGTTTTTCTGTAATGGAAGAGCAAACGAACGGTATGGACCTCGTTCTCGGTGTGCCGATGGTCTTCGGATTAGGCTACGGATTGCGCAGTGAAAGTTCACCAATTGGTGTGAACCCCAATACGTGCTTTTGGGGTGGCTATGGGGGATCATCCATTGTCGTCGACTTGGATTCCCGAGCATGCTTCTCCTATGTCATGAACAAGATGGAAGCAGGCGCGTTAGGCGACCCCCGTGGTTTCGGTTTAGGTGCAGCGTTCTTCAGTTCCGTTTGAATCTTGCACTTATCCGACCTTCAATATCAAACTGCCTAAGCCAACCACCATCGGCCTCAAAACACTGAAGCTGACATAGCTTTGGTACGAAATCGTCAAATACGACGAAGCGACTTTTGTAACCGAGGATGCAACGTGCTAACTAATAGATCAAGGTGCTTTCTCATCCATATCACCGCGTTGTCGAACGATTCTTCACCGACGCTTGGAAAAGGTAGTTGCTGTCTTCGATAGAAACCAATACGAGGACGACCAGCCGGATTTATCCAATACCCTAAATCCTCTCCAAGGTCCGCTCGTAGCGATTCCATTTCGTCCTGGAGCGCTTCGAAAATCCGTTCTGCTTGTTCTACGCCTTTGCGACAAACTAGATTACATCCCATGGAGGGACCATTTCGGTAGAGATACCCAGAGAAGGTCAAACCCCAATCACCCCAACCTGAATTACGCACCTTAATGAACAAGGTCGCATCGCTCGTGACGTTTGGAACTTCGACTGTTACGTCCGAAAACGCCAAACCGTCCAGTACCGCTGACCAGAACCGTCGGTTTTCAACCTCGTATTCGCTAGCCGGTTCAGGGGAGTCGTCTTCGTTTATTTCTTCTTTAATGCCGCTCTCAACAACAAATCGTTGTACTACTTCTGTGCGAGCGAGACAGCGAGGTTGGACGACGATTCGGTCGTCGATATCGCGATACAAGGCCGCTTCGACTATTGCTAGGCTGAAATGTAAACCACTGTATTTCTGCACAAAGTCTACGATATTCTCGACACCTTCGCGAATTCCATCACCGACGATTAAGAGTAGAAATTCGCCGCGAGTTAGCTGTCGGCTTACACTGTCAACAAACTCCGACTCGACGAGATCGGCTTTCAGTTCTCTAACCAATTCAAACAGTACGTTTCCGGATCGATCGAGTGATCTAGAGACTTCTCGTTGAAGATCCTCGTAGCTCCAGGAAGTCAACTCCTTGGCGTAGTCCAGTATTTGACCGATAACCTCCCTGCGAGCCTGTGGGTTGCGCCAGAGTTTGAATTCCGCGAGGATCAATTTCCCAAGTGGATTTACATATACGGCATCTACGAATCCTGCGCTAGTCGATAACTCTTTACAGATGGCTACTGGGTGCGCGTATGCTGCATCAATCGCTCGCGTAGGCAACACATTCGGATGATCGAACAGAAGATCTCGAAGCGTCTCCTCGTCAATCCCTCCTGCTGACGATCTCGCACCAAAAGGAATTCGGTGAAGAGTTTCTGAAGGTGTTTTTGCGAGTGGCGAGATTCGAACCAGATCGCCGTACGCATCATCTGATGTCATTTCAAATTCCAGTTCAGCAGATGATCCAATAGACATGTGTTCGTTGCTATTTGGTGCTTTCGCTTGTGTGTCACCGGTTGGTTCGACCATCTTTCTTGTTCAATGAGACATTGCGCACCATTTAACTCAACTACGTTTCTACAAAACGATTGCCCCGCTAAAGCTAGGTTCCAGAAGCATATGCCTTGCCTAAATATTGGCTTGAGCCGAAAACTTTATGACTAAACACCGATGTAATCGTCTTGATAGTCATAAGTATCACCTATTAATCGCTTATATGAGCGGTGTAAATACATCTATGTGATATTAGTTCCATATTTATCGCTAATTAAAATCCCCGACGCTATCTGTTACGCACAATGTCAATGAAGGGAATTTCATGGCGGATCGTAGAGTAAATACGACGGGCAAAGACAAAGGCGGCGATATCATCATGTTATGTAACAGCGATGAGTATTGGCTATTTGAACATAAGAACGAAGCGATTCAACACATTGAAAAAGGCGTTCACTCCTATTATGTAAGCGAGGCGGGATATCGCTCGGAGATCCACGTATTTACGGATAAAGACGGCAGAAAGCGATTGGCAACGTCCGCTGGTGGGTCGTCGGCGAATAACCTTGAAAATCTACCAGACTATTAGTACTTACTGACTGCGTTACTTGATAGTACGCGAGGACTCGACCCGCTTTTTCGATTCGCGACATAATCACGAAAATACACGGTAGGTCAGAAGCAAGCTATGGCTTGCCCACGTGAATCTACGCCGGATTATTCGTGCGAGCTCGCTGATTTATGAACTCGTCCTTTTTAAAGCCTAACCTACTACCAACACAAACGCTCGTCGACGCCACCGGCATCTTCTGCGCGTCGGGCTACGGAGTCCTAGCCTACCTCGCACGACAAATCGGTGAACCCGATTTACTAGTGTTCTACGGGATCGTCGTTTGGACCGCCGCGCCAGTTCTCGCCCTCTTTCTATACCTTGTCCGTAGAGAAGAGTCATTTCCCGTATCTAGGTTGTTTCTCTGGGCGATCGTGTTTCGTCTCTGTGGTTTTCTAGGAGGTCCGTTCTACGAGGACGACTTCTACAGGTATCTGTGGGACGGCTATCGATTTTGGGAAACGGGTACACCGTATGGGGTGGCGCCAGAAGCGTTCTTTGTAGATCAAAGCGTTCCGATAGCGCTTCAGGGAGCGCTTGATCAGATCAACAACCCGGACCTACCAACGATTTACGGACCAACTGCGCAACTTTTGCTTCTACTCGGCTACGTATTGAAAGCCGGTAGCGTGTATGCGCTCCAAGGTCTACTGATCATTGTGGATCTAACAATCATTTACCTTCTAACGCGGCTCACGACGATCCGGAATGCCATGCTATATGCATGGTGTCCTTTAGTCATAAAGGAGATCGCATTCACAGCACATCCAGACGCGCTCGGCGTCTGTTTGGTCCTAGCAGCGATCGTCCTAGTGAGGAGGGATCGATATGGATTCGCCGCAGTGTGCCTCGGTTTAGCTGTCGGGGCAAAGCTGTTCGCCCTCGTCGTAGTACCTTTTGTGCTCTATCGAGCGCCGCACCGATCCTGGCTTTACTTCCTCCTAACGCTCGGTGCACTTTACGCGCCGTTTTTACTCTCCGGCGCAACTGATGTTGATTCACTGATCGTGTTTGCACAAGAATGGGAGTTCAACTCATCCATCTTTGCGATACTCTCTCTATTCGTACCCGCGAAGATATCGAAACTCACTCTCGGTGTAGCGTTCTTTATATTGGTCCTCTACTTGCTTCGTAGACACGGACGAGTGAACAACCTAATTCCTCGTGGCGACTGGCTATTCGGTTCATTATTCGTGCTGTCACCGGTCTTTAACGCGTGGTATATGTTGTGGGTGCTACCGTTTGCAGCGATCTATCCCTCCCGCTGGGCTTGGACCGCGTCCGTCGCGCTCTTGCTTACATATATCACCGGCTTACATCTTGGGGACTTCGAGATTCAACCCTATGCGCAACCTATTTGGGTCCGAATTACTGAATTCGGCGCCATTGCGCTCGCTCTGGGTTGGGATATGCAACGAAATCGTCGCAGAGAATTAGAAAGTGAAGCAATCTAGCAAATGATTCGTGATCTAACCACTGGCGCGGTCATTCCTGCCCAGAATGAAGAAGACAACATCGCTCCAGTTGTCGAAGGATTGCTAGCGTTACAGGACGCGTCTGGTAATCGATTGGTCGATGACATCGTCGTCTGTGACAACAACTCAAATGACGCAACCGCTGAACGAGCGAGAGCAGCAGGTGCGAGGGTCGTACACCAAACGAAACCAGGCTATGGCATTGCGTGTCTCACCGCAATCGCCGCATTGGATCCTGTTGATATCGTTCTGTTTGTCGACGGCGATCAATCATGCAATCTGAGTCAAGCTGATGACTTACTTGAAGCTATCACACAAGGCGCTGATCTTGCGATCGGCTCGCGGAGTCTTGGACAGAAGGAACCGGGCGCGTTGTCGCTACCTCAAATTGTCGGAAATCGAGTAGCGGGTCTGTTGATTCGTTTACTATGGCGACAACGAACGACTGATCTTGGTCCATTCCGGGCTATTCGCGTAAAAGCTCTCACCGAACTTCAGATGGCAGACGAAACGTTCGGCTGGACAGTCGAAATGCAGATCAAGGCACTACAGCTAAAAATGAACGTCGTCGAACTTCCTGTTGACAGCCTCCGGAGACGCCACGGCAAGTCGAAAATCGGTGGCACCTTCCGCGGCGTAATAGGTGCGAGCATCGGCATACTCGTCATGATAACAAAGCTTGCATTTCGACCTATCACGAAAGATCAGAGTAAGGAGTAACCAATGAGGAAACACATTTTCGTTCTTACGTGCGTGGTTCTTGCGCTCTCTAGTTTCGCAGCACAGAAACCCGAACTGATTCCGTTTTGGGATAGAAGCAACGAACAGAACAACGCGACAATCGCACATGACGAGTGGCAATCGGTGCTCGACACCTATCTCAAGCAACATGCTTCAGGCGTCAATCGGTTCGACTACGGCGGTCTGAAGGCGACAGCGGCGGACATATCGAAACTCAATTCGTACCTTGACAAACTTCAGGCAATTGATCCGCGTAAGTATTCACGCGCCGAACAGAAGGCGTATTGGATCAATTTCTACAACGCTTTAACTGTCAAAGTCGTCGTCGATGCGTATCCTGTTGATTCAATAAAGGAAATTCACGAGAGCTGGATCCCTCGAAGCGGACCGTGGAGCGATGTGTACGCGAACGTCGTCGGTAAAGAGCTGACCCTTGATAACATCGAACACGGGATTCTTCGACCCATCTGGAACGACGACCGGATTCACTATGCAGTGAACTGCGCGAGTATTGGGTGCCCGAACCTTGCTACAGAAGCGTATACGGCACGAAATATGGAATCGTTATTAAATTCTGGCGCTCGAGAGTACGTTAACCATCCGCGAGGCGTCGATGTCGTCGACGAGGACTTTATCGTACTGTCGAGTATTTACGATTGGTGGGTGTTCGACTTCGGTGATTCGGAAGAAGGGGTCATCGCGCACTTATTGAAGTACGCGAATCCCGACTTAGCCGAACAGCTCAAAGACTTCGATGGCGCAATTGACTATGAATACGACTGGGACCTAAACCAACCCTAAGTCGCCACGTCATGCCGCTTTTGCAGCACTTTTGTGTTCACGTCTGAAACCACGACGCAAATGGTGAAAGTGCTTAACCCAAGCGAGTAAATTCTCCGGTGTATGTTCTTTACGCCACGTACTCGCGACGAATTTATTCGCTTCCGCCAGCGTGGGATAGATGTGAATCGTGCCCATGACACTTTTCAGACCTTTCCCCCATTTCATCGCCGCGATAAATTCGGCGAGAAGATCACCAGCATGGTGACCGACGATTGTTGCGCCGAGAATACGGTCTTTACCAGGAGGGGTTAACACTTTGACGAACCCGCGTCCTTCTTCATCCGAAAGGGCACGGTCAAGGTCATCGAATTCAAACCGTGTGACTTCAAACTCAACCCCGCGTTCCAGGCCTTCCTTTTCATTCATACCAACCCGACCAACTTCTGGATCTGTGAATGTCGTCCATGGAATGATCGAATAGTCCGCCTTGAATCGCTTAAATGGCCCAAATAGTGGATTCACGGATGCGTACCAAGCTTCGTGAGACGCAGTATGCGTGAATTGATACGGTCCTATCGCGTCGCCACACGCATAGATCGTCGGTACACTCGTACGCAGGTACTCGTCGACAACAACCTCACCCTTTTCGCCTATCGCGACACCGACGTCCTCAAGACCAAGTCCTTCCGTATTCGGTTTTCTTCCTACCGCGACCAAGATCTCATCGAACGGAACGCGCAATTCCGATTTATCGGGCTTCACGCAAACGAGCATACGTTCACCACCGTCAGATTCGACCCGAGACGCTACGTGGTTCGTTAGTACCTGAATACCCTCTGACTCGAACTGTTTGCGGAGCGCTTCGCTTACGTCCTCATCCTCACGTAAGAGCAAGTGCGGCGCTTGTTCCACGATGGTCACTCGCGAGCCAAACCGACAAAAAGCTTGCGCTAATTCGCTACCGATCGGTCCGCCGCCTAGTACGACGAATCGTGAAGGAACCGTTCGCAGCTCCCAAATCGTGTCCGACGTGAAATACACACCGTCGGCTAATCCCGGAATCGATGGTATCAACGGTGCACCGCCGGTGGCAATCACAATGTTCTTCGTGGTGATCTCGTGTCCGTTGACATCGACACTGTATGGCGAGGTGATGGTCGCATCGCCCGTGACACAGTTCACGCCGAGCCCTGAATAGCGTTCTACAGAGTCGTTGGGTTCGATCTTCTTAATGACGCGCTGAACGCGTTCCATCACATCAGCGAACTCGAATGTCACGTTCGCACGCTCGAAGCCAAATTCCTTGGCACGTGCTGCATACGACAGCATCTTGGCGGAACGCAATAGCGTCTTGCTAGGTACACACCCCGTGTTGAGACAATCGCCACCCATCCGGTGACGCTCAATCAATGTGACCTTCGCTTTCACGGTAGCCGCAATCAAAGCTGCGACCAACCCACCTGAACCCGCACCGATGACGATCAGATTGTTTTCGAAATGTTTCGGTTTTTTGAACTTTCTCATGACTTTGTGAGATTTAATGAAATCAAGAAGTTTTTTGGCTAGCAGAGGTGCCAAACCAAGGAGTACGAACGAGATCCATAGTCCCGGCGAGAGAACGTCCCCTAGGGACTCGATCTGACCAAGCTCAGAACCCGCGTTCACGTAGACGATGGTTCCAAAGAGCATCCCAAGCTGACTCACCCAGTAAAAACGCCAAGTAGCGATAGGCGTCAAAGCCATCACCAAGTTGACGACGAAGAAAGGAACAGCTGGAACTAAGCGCAACGCGAAGAGGTAAAACGCACCTTCTTTTTCTACCCCTCGGTCGATTGCGCTTAGATATCGCGCGAACCTCTTGTGTACTGCATCACGGAACAGAAAACGCGTGATCGAGAACGCCATCGTCGCACCGATTGAGCTCGCGAACGAAACCAAGATCACGCCTTGAACTAGGCCGAACAAGGCACCGGCGACGAGCGTGAGAATAGCGGCACCAGGTAACGATGTGCCTGTGACCAAGACATAGATCAGGAAAAACACGAAAACAACGAGCCACGGGTTTTCGTCTTGAAACGCAGCGATCGCGTCACGTTGCGTTTCGAAAAAGTCGACCGTGAAAAACTCCGTCAGATCAAAAACGAAAAACGCCGAGATAACCAACGCGACCACGATGAAAAGAATGATTCGACTCGGTTTCATGTCAGCGCTTTACACGGTCCGCAGCAGCACTCGTCATAAAAAACGCCCGGTAACCGCGTTGGCTACCGAGCGCTAAGAAGTTTATGTTTTGGATTAATGACCGAAGTTGTACGTCAGCGTCCCACCAAATGCATCAAATTCCGCAGTGTTGCGTCCATCAAGTACTTTGAACCAATGCAAACCGATGTCTATACTGTCTAGAACCACCGTACCCCCCAGAGAAACTCGGTTTATGTCTTCGGCGACAAATGGGAACTGATCCCAGTGCATGCCGTGTGCGCCGGGTCCAGGTGGAGGACCGATATCGATATCGCCTGACGATGCTTGGATGTGGTACTGAGCACTCAACACAAGACGCTCGCCTGTGATCAGGTGTGCGTCCAAGTTCATAAATGTCTCTCGCGGTACATTGCCTGAGCGATTACGTAGCCCAAGTTCTGCAGATATCGCGATCCGATTGTTGAAGATCTTGCCAACGATTCCAGAGAGCTCGATTCCACTCGCGCCGTCACCGATTGCAGTGGGTCCAGCACCCACCCGATTCGGATCACCCATTACCTCAGCAGGTCCAAAACCACCCACATCGTAATTTCCAGCGAGGATAGCACCAAATCGCACGGCTGCGCTGACCCCGCCTGTCACGACCTCATCAAGGAATCGCCAGGTAACACCGAGTTCTGCGTCGGTTAGTCCATCCGTAGAAAGCGGAATAGGTCCACCGTTCTTCGGGGAAACTTCAGATCTACCGATACTGAGATCCATCGAAACGGCGTCGGAAAATCCATACGATCCGTTCACAGTGATCGTGCTCTGGTCCAAGCCTCGGAACGGGATTGGGTTTGGTCCGTTTTTCCCAACCCACATTTTGTCGGCAGACTGGGACACGTACGACACCGTCATGGTGCCGGTTCCAGGTGTGGGGAGCCAAACGGAACCATCAGCTAATACGGAAGGCATGCTTACAAAACAAAAAGCAGCTACGAATGCAATGGCAGTTCTAGCTTTATTCATATCTCTGTTTCCTCCTGCCGTCCGCTACAGCTTAAAACGTCGTTTTAAGTAGTAATGGACCATCTCCTGCTCGTCTCGGCCAAGCACTTTGATATGTTCGTCATCGGGAGTACCCGGTTTGACGGCCTCATCTCTCGCTTCCAAGCTGTTCTTCAAACTAATCGCACGCTCGCGATTTAGTTCACCTTGCGCAATCGGGCACGACGCGCATACGAGTTTCTGAAAAGTAAGTGCTTTACCTTGAGTGTATGCGTCTCGCGGACTAATGGCTCCACCTGGTCGAATAGATCCTGATGCAAATACGGATGATTGGACCAATGCCGCGACAAGACCAACGGCGATCCATAGTGCGATTGTTCGTCTCATCTCGTTCTCCCTTATAGTCCTACGATCGCCATTGCGGGTGTTGGCCATGCACTATTCCCTAGTCTAGCTAAGACGAAGATTAGCGTAGCAGATTATCTATTTGTGTACATCACACGGTGCAAACGTGATTTTTGCACGATATTTTGTCCAATCAATATAAAAAAACTAGCACTTTGTACGGACTAGCCCCGAACAACGTAAATTCGACCTTTTTTGGTTAGTAGACGAAACGATATTTGGCAGAACAATTGTTCTGCCAATTAACTAAACTGCCGCGATCCTGAAATCGTCGTTGACGATCTCGAAATGGTGAGGATGATCGAGAAGTGTTTTCGTAAGCAACGAATTTAGATGGTGACCCGAACGATATCCAACGAATTCACCCAGTACCGGCATACCTAGTAAGTAAAGATCACCGATCGCATCCAACATCTTGTGACGAACGAATTCGTCCTCAAAGCGCAACCCTTCCTCGTTCATGATGCCCTGATCATCGAGTCCAACGGAATTCGAGAGATCAGAACCCAAACACTTGCCAATTCGATTCGCCATGGCAAGATCTTTGAACTCGCCAAACGTTCGCGCAGTTGCCAGCTCCGTCTCGAAATCGACACCTTTCAGATCATCCAGTTCAAGATAGCGTGGGAAGGGGTCGAAGACAGGGCTGTCGTGCTCAAACGTATAGGCGATTTTGAAACCGTCGTATGGTCGCAGGATCGTGTAGGCGTCTTCGGAGGTAACTTTGGTGGCTTGAGTGATGCGTAACCACTTCCTCGGTACATGACTCGAAACAGTCCCAACTTGCTTGATGGCTTCAACATAAGCCGATGCGCTTCCGTCTTGAACTGGTACTTCACCACCGTTTAACGAAATCAACGCATTGTCGATCTTCGTGACCCACAACGCAAACATCAAATGCTCAACGGTTGATACGTCGACTTCACTATGATTGCCGCTCAGCGATGTCGACAGTTGCGTGTCGATGACGTTGTAGGTGTGAGCCTTGACCGAGCGATTGGTGTCGGTACGAAGGAAGCGAATACCGGTGTTCGGACCTGCAGGTCGAATCACCATCGCACAGGACTTGCCTGAATGAACGCCTTTGCCGACGATATAGATGTCGTCTGCAACTGTTTGTTGATTGACCCGGTCCATGGGCAAACTGACAATCCGTTGAGGTACTTCGACCGGCGGAATTTTACCGAAAAGAGGTAAAAAAACAGACATTTCGCAGAAAAAATGAATTTTTCTCCATATTTGACACATTATGAAGCTAATGCGCACCTCAATCCGCTGAGTATCGCGCCGATGGTGGACCATACTGATCGTCACTGTCGACGCTTGCTACGGCTAGTAGCACCTGAAGCGACGCTCTACACCGAAATGATCGTCGCGCAATCCATCGTGTACGGCGATTCACGTCAAATACTCACTTTTTCTCCAGAAGAACACCCCGTGATCGCTCAAATCGCCGGTGCAGATCCTGCAATCGTCGGCGATGCGACACAAATCGTCGCGGAGTATGGATATGACGCAGTAAATCTGAACGTCGGTTGCCCTTCAAAACGGGTCAAAAATGGGGGTTTTGGCGCGTGTCTCATGGAACGCCCGCTCGAGGTCTTCGCGATCGTCCGTGCCATGAAGCGAGCGACCGAACTTCCGGTCACCGTGAAATGTCGACTCGGCACTGACCGCATCAATGGTTTTGACCAGCTACGCGACTTCGCCGAAGGTTTGTGCGATAGCGGGGTCGACGGGATCATCGTGCATGCGCGGATTGCAGACTTGAGTGGCGCTTCCACGCGTTACAACCTTAACATCCCACCCCTTGATTGGGACATGGTCGATGTTCTACAACGCGACATCCCTGAAGTAAGCTTCACGCTTAATGGCGGATTGAACAACGTCTCGAGTGTTCAGAATGTTCGGTCGTGGATCGATCGGGTGATGGTAGGACGAATCGCAATCAGAAGACCAGACGTGCTCGCGTCGATGCATGCTTCGATTTACGACGACACAAACGAGTACTCACCGTGGGTCGTCGCGCGGCGCTACCGTAAGTACGTCACTGAGCAACTCGCTTTAGGTGCGCCATTGCGCGTAATGACGCGACATATGCTGAGCTTATTTCACGGCGAAAAAGGCGCGAAACGATTCCGACAACATCTTTCGACACATGCGAATCGTCAAGAAGCAGCGATTGAGACCTTCGACGATGCACTAGCGTGTCTCGCGGACGACGTTCTTACCAGGTCGCCGGAGCTTCGTCCGTCGGAAGCACTCTCAGCCGCGTAGTTCGAATAGAAAGTAGATTCGACGATACCAGATGTTAGATCGATTCAAAACCGCGTTCGCTAGAAGGGTCAAAGACGATTCGATCGAATCTGATACCGACGACCAACAAGTCGCGCTTGCCGCTGCGATGTTGTTGCTTGAAGTAGCATGGGCAGACCACGAGATTGAAGAGCGTGAACTCGCATTGATTCGCAATTCACTGAATTCGCTGTACGACATTTCCGATTCCCAAGTCGAATCAGTGATCGACGAAGCGAAACTCGAGCATCAAGAAATCTCCAGCATATTTCCCTTCACACGAGCGTTGAACGAGCAACTCAACACCGACGAACGAAGAAGATTGCTCGAGAGTCTATGGCGGCTCAATACATTTGACGGGAGCGCATTTCACTATGAGGAAAGTGTTATTCGCAAAATCGCGGAATTGCTCTATCTAACACACACAGACTTTATCACCGCTAAGCTGACCGCGAGAGACGCTGAGCAAACTCCAGCTTCTATACCATCATCGACACGTCCACCAAAACCTCCACCCGTCGCAAATTTTGATACCGTCATGCGAGATTTAGATAAAAGTCGGGAAGATCAGTGAGTTAGCTCGATCATCTAGGTTGTCTAGCGTATCTGCTACGGAGAAACTGAACGAATCGATTCGAAAATCTCGAACTGAAGCTGTAATTTGAGTCAGTAACCACTGATATCTTGAACTACATAGGAAACTATCCACGTGACTCTAGATTCACCCGCGATGGATCATTTGGCGAACGCATCAATCAAGCGATTGAGCGTACTTGCAATGTTTGTCTGTTTCAACGTGCTTGGAAACGTCGATTTCGAACATCTAGCCAATAAGTCCGTTACGTGCTCGCTAGTTCAGTCTACGAAAGATTCCAATCAAACCATCTTAGTCGGCAAACTAGTCGGGTATCGTGATACGCAGAGTCGTGCGATCCTTGTCGAACGCGGCGTTATCCAGAATATCGGTGTCATCGAGGAAATTCGAGCCAGGGCTCCTTATGCAAATGTAATTAACTGCAACGATGGCTACATCTCTGCGGGTTTCGTTAACGCACATGAACATCCTCCCTATAGTGCTGGAAAACCCGGTCCGAACGTCTCCCCGGTATATTCGAATCGGTACCAATGGCAAGGTAGCGCGGGTGATCAATACCCGGAAATAGCGTATTCACGCGTAGAAAACGATGCACAATTGTTTTGGGTTGAGCTACGGCACTTACTCGCTGGTACAACCACGATGGCGGGTAATGGCGCTGTACCAGGATTATTGAAGAACGTCGGGAGTGGCGATAAGGACGTTGGGTTCGTTTATGAAGCCGATATGAAAACGTTTCCGTTCCCTCAGGCTATCGATGAATTCAATGACTTGCCATTGCCATATAGCGGACCTTCAGTCGAACCGGAACTCACTGAGGGTGTTGACACGCAGAGTCCTTATATTCCTCACATTGCGGAAGGGAAGGATGATCTTTCGCGCGTTGAAGCGCAGCTCTTCCTTGACTACGTGGAGAGAAATCCGGGCCGTCGCTTTGGCTTGATCCACGGCGTCGGCTTGAGTAGGTCTGATGTGCCAAGAATGCGGTCACTTGACGTGACTCTCATATGGGCACCTCGATCGAATCTAGCGCTTTACGGTGAAACTGTCGATGTACCGCACCTTCTCGAGAATGATGTACGTGTTGCACTGTCTACGGACTGGTCCTACTCGGGTTCTTACAACATGCTCGAATCGTTTAAATGCGCTCAACACGTTGTCGACGAACGATGGAACAGCGGCGTGTCAGCAAAAGTACTTTGGCGCATGGCGACCGAAAATGGCGCATACGCCCTCGACTTGGAAGAAAAAACAGGCGCATTGAAACCCGGCCTTGCTGCCGATCTTGTGATCGTGAAGGCTAAAACGGACGACCCATTCGCAGACCTCATTGCGTCCGAGGTCGCTGATGTAATGGCGACGTTCGTCGACGGCAAGTTAGTAACAGGAGATCGCAGTGCGTTTGATCTAAGCGAGCTACCGGCTAGTTGCTCGAATTTCGTCGGTGATTATTTCGTCTGCGACGATCTTTCAGAAAGAGACTTTACGTGGCAGCAACTCTTGGCAATAAACGAAGACGCAGTTCCTCTGTTTGAATCGGAAGGTCAAGCGAGCTGTTCCTTTTAACGACCACGGCGATGTAGGAAATGACCGGTCGTGTTGGACGACTTCTATCGTGTTGCTTCATGGATCAAGATCAAAGAGTCACGACTCGATTAGTCGCGCGATGACGTTCAGTTTCGCGCTTTGTTCGCATTATTTCGTCGCGAGACTCAGCTTAGCCACGTTCGTGCGTAAGTCGGCAAATCTCTACTCCGTCTGTTCACTCTCCTGATTTGGCGAAAGGGGAAGACCTGCGTCCCGCTTCGAATTAATCTCTTGAATGGTCGCTTCAATATTCGCGGACCGGTCGTCGATTTGGGCATGAGTTCTCATGAATCCTGTGTCTGCAGGCATGCGTTGCCAAAACGTCAACACATCTTCGATGTCGATTCCGCTTCGCGCCAGGAGATACAACGCAAGGTAATCAGCTTCGCGTTCGCGTCGTAACGAACCCACATTCGCACCGAGCTTGCTTGACGCTTCTGCCGAAGCTCCGATGATTTCGCCAACGCCGTCAACGTTTTCTCCCGCCAATGCGCCAACAAGCGCAACAGGTAACAGAAGCGCTGTCGCAGCAATACCGCCAGTTATGCCACCGATCGCTTCATTCCGCGTTTGCTTCGAGCCGTGTTTGCTCAATATGTGCGCGAACTGGTGCGCGATTGCCATCTGCGATTCGATGTCGGAGTGTGTGAGATCAAGTAGAGCGTTCGACACGAGCACGGTCATACCAGCATTTTCGAGTGTGAGCTCCGCGTCCTCCACGACCACAACTCTTAAGTCACAGGAATCGATCAACTCAATCTCTAGATTTAGTTCGTCGCGATCCCGAAGAAGAGAAACAGATATCGTCTGCGCACTGCGTGCTGCATCCTCAAGAATTCGATCGATTTTCCATCGATATGTCGGGACACTCACGTTATTAATTTCAATCTGTGTCCAATAGGTTTCAGGCGCTGTGGGGATTTCCTCACCTTGGATCGTCATGAGCATGTCACCGTGGCGAATGCCAGCGCGTTCTGCCGGTGACCCGGGTGTCACAATCGTTACGAACGGAAGTCTGCCAACTCCTAGCTGACTTCCAGCGATTCGAAAATTCGCATTCGGTAAATCGGCAACCGTGATCCACTCAATCCCGATCTCTCGTTTAGTGTCGTCGCCGCATAGTTCAACGTTATTGACGGCGAGCTCGTAAGCCAATCCAGATACGTGCTGTTGTCGAGACCAAGACCTATGCAATTCCGTTTTCGCCTCCTCAGACGTGAGTTGCTCATTTGTCACGCCAACAACAGGAATCGGAATTGGAACGTTTGGCGTCTGACAACCGACGAGTATCCAAACTGAGCATAGGCAAGCTAAATAGCACGTTTTAGACCTTAAGCGAAAACCGCGTGGCGCTAATCGGTATCGACCTGGAACGTTCACCGAAACTGAATGTTGTTGGCGTTCTATTACCACCGTGGTCGATCTCTTTGATACATCAAGACTCCGGACTAATGGAATTCGAAGCTCCATGAATGCGCATGTACGCCGTGTGTATTGATCCCACGTCATCCGCGAATACATCGCGAAAGCGGATATTCCATGTGCCTGAAGCGTTCTCACCGTAGAACGCGTTGCTACCTAAATAGAGCATGCCAGATTGAACATATCGGCGCAGCTCAACGTTGAATGCAGGTGACACGATGCTGATTGTTCCAGACGGTGAAGTTAGCTCAATCTGCACATCTGCTGCCCATGGATGGGTCAAGCTAACGACTAGCTCGACCGATTCGATTGTAGTGTCTTGCGGCAACTCATCGGTATCGAGAGTTATAGACGCAACAACCCCTTCTGCATGTCCATCGGGTATGGCGAAATCTGATTGATCGTCAAGGGTGACCCAATCACTCATCACTCGAGCCGGTAATGATTCAGGTTCATATCCTTGCACCATTTCAACGGCTGCATCGATATCCAATGCACCAAATCCGTAATAGTTGTGGAATTCATATCCCGCTTCATTGGTTTGCCATGCATGTTGCACAACGACGTCTTCCTGCAGGTTCGCGTGAGAAAATGGAACAGTCTCGATATCGGGATCGACCTGTCGAGACGAAACAGCCAATATGTGCTTGATATCACGCCAGGTCAAATTAGGTTCAACTTCTAAAAGAATGGCGATCGCACCAGTGACGATTGCGTTTGATAGTGATGTCCCGCCTGGTGCTAATACGCTGCCACGCGGATTTAAATCGTGATTCCGCGACCAGTGATCAGGTGATTGCGTCCAAAGGTGACCGCGGTCCGTGCCAAACTGATCGAGCGATATCAAGCCCGGATAGCCTTCGGGACTTGAGTCTCGGCTTCCCCCAGGGGCGGTCAGCCATACATTGCTACCTGTATTCGAATACGCCGCTCGCAAACCGGCTGCATTTAAACCACCCACCGTAATGACATAAGGTGAACTGTTGATTCGATCAGTCTGTGAGCTCACACAGCCAATCCGCTGGTTCACCGCGTTCGTGCACGAATTGAATTCATTGCCGCTCGCCTTTACATACACAGCACCTTTTTCATTACGTAAAAACGACGTCCCGTGTGCGAACGGCGCATTCTCTTCCTCAATATCGGCTAGGGATCGCACAAAAAACGTACCTTGGTCCCCTAGACTGAGATTGAATATGTCGACGTCGCTCGTATGACGGGTTTCACCACTTCCTAGTGCCGTCAGAAAGTTTGCCGTGGTTGGATCGCTCAGATAGTTGAATGCGCGAATCCAGACAAAGGGTGCAACCCCACGTATACCGATGCCATTGTCCGAGACGGCGCCGATGACACCCGCCATCGCAGTTCCGTGATCCCCAACTAGGATTGGGTTGTAAGGGTCCGATGAGCGCACACTCGGCCAAGGAACTGCTGGCCGCCAATCGCGGTGACGGAAATTTATGGATTGACTCTGTGCGATGTTACTTTGTAGATCGGGGTGACAGATATCGAGACCTGTATCGACGACAGCGACGTTTACGTTCCTTCCACCAAGATCCAGCTCCTGGGTGGCTTGCATTCGTACGTCTTCGCCTTCTATGCCTCCCTGCACACCAAATGCCGACTGCCCCGTGTTCTTCAGCGCCCATTGGAATTCGTAGAAAGGGTCGCCCACGGTATCGAGATCTTGAATACGGTTCGGCAGAGGACAAGTAACGATCGGTTCACCTTCCTGATTCGTTGCAAATAGCTTGTGACCAAACGTCTCCGATCCGTCGTTCGTGGTTATATCGACTACTAGAACATACATCTGATTCGATTCCCAATCATCCGGGCGTAATCTAAAAAATGTTCTAAAGATGGTCGTACCAGGTGGAATCTCGAATAGTTGCTCGCCTTCGAAATCGGCAATTTCGTAGCTGTCGAGATCAATGAAATTGTCATGTAGGCGGCCCAGTCGAACTTCGTAACTGCCACCATCCGCAAATCGATATGGTTCCGTACCTTCATTTGTAATAAACACAGAGCCAGACACGTCCTTTGGCGAGAGCTCATCGATTCGAAGATCAGCCTTGAAATCGTAATGTCGCGCTTGCGTCGTGCTAGATGCTGTCGAGAGGGCTTTCTTGTAGCTGCTAGGAGCATTCTCGTCAATGAAAGTACGCTGGAATGAATGAGCGATTCGATCAGCTTTTTTCTCACTAGGACGTGCAAATACGAGATCAACTGCGTGCACCTTTGGATGGATTCTTAGCACTTCATAGAACGATTCATGGCTATGAGCGAGCGGAATGTCTACATATGCTCTTGCTAGTGCGGGAAACGCGCGACCATGGGTATCAGCAGACTTCAGAAATCCGTCGAAATCTGTGTACTCCGACAGTACGACGCGAAACGTATTTTCGAGCAATCGCAATTCTCGTACGGATCTGTCGAATGCCAAACGCGTCCGCGTGTCATTGGCATCAAGGAAAATGTTCTGTTGACCGCGAGGTGTATCGGCGGAGAACCGGATATAGCTGTTAGATCGGCTAATCGATACATCAGTAAGACCCTTCAATGTCAACTCGCTCCCGTGATCTAGTGTGATCCAATCGCTTCTCGGTAGTAGACCTACGGGTGAATCATGTAACGCCGATTGATTCTTGAAAATACCTTGATGGACGACGGCGTCATCTGGCCCGGCATGACAGAGTACGCCATACGCTAGTAAACACGATGTAACGATTTTTGCTCGAATGGACATCTGAGGGTCCTCCTGTTTCGAATCGAAATTTCAATTCAGCTTGAACTGCGCTAGGTCTGACTGAATCGACTGCGTTAAGATGCGATCAATTGCGTATGGGCATTACCGCTCGACCAAGGCGGTCGTAACGAAATTGAAACTTTTCGCGACATGACTCGACGCGACGTTCGTATACGAAATAACGAACTCGGTCCGACGCTCGAACTTCGCTCCCATCGCTCAATTGACATTCTAAAACTCGGTCAAATCGCGTATTTATTGCCCTCGTACGGAGGATGAGCTGGTTCCACGATATGTGGTATATACAATGTTGAAAGCGCGAGAGAATCTCGCATGTGAAATGGTGATTCGCTCGTCGAGAGTAACTTGCTTCCCGCTAGCGACTAAGAAACATCACTGTCTCGAACGCAATACCGTTAATCTGAACTGCATTACATTGGCATTCCGACGCACCTTAGATCAAGTACACCTTCCACCTTCTCAGGCAGAGCTCTACTCCGAAGTAGAAAGGTTGCTCGCGTTTTTACGGCATCGTCCGAATCGAGACAAACTCGATGAACAAAGGTTCTTTCTCGCTGGGTCGATGCTTGAGCGCTGGAAGTGGAATTCGCAACTCATTCGCGACGAGGAACTGAGGGAATTCCTAACCAAAGCACAAGAGCTCGTTGGCGAAGTTCGAGCAGTGGATCGCCAGAAAGACCCAGAAGCTTTAGCGAGCCACGACCAATGAGATCAGTGATGAACGCAGCGAACCGCGTATGTTGATGCCGTAACTGACGAGTTGGCAATATCGCTATCACAGTCCAAGACCTATTTGAGTTTCAGCTTAAGAAGCCACTATAGCTAGCCGACACACTCTAGGTTAGCTACAACGCACTGAAACAACCTCGAAGACCGTCGCACGCATCTACGCGGCCGGACGGTTGGATCCTGTGCATTATCAGGCTACCCTATTAGACCTGATACGATTCTCATCGTTAGGATTAACAACACGCCGACGCCAACCTATCCAGCGCATGGCTTGATGTCGGTCATGGCCTAAACTGGTGGTGACGTCGGCGCTTTGTATCGGTTTCGAGAAACGTCAGTTGGACGTGAATAGCTGCGCGATGACCCAATCCAAGGATGTGATAGAGGATCGGTTTGGTCGACCTTCGCAACTAATGCACTTTGTCGTTTTTTCCTTCAGTTTGCTCGCAACCAACATGTATCGCGCTAGGTGCATGTTCTGTGAGCGAGATAGGCCGATTTCGGTGGGCGTTCGCGTACAGCAAGCCACGCCCGTTCTTTCCCATCTTGGATCCCAAAACATGTACATCACAGTTGCTCCAAACATCGCTGCACGTCGCATCGGTTGTTCTCGATCGCGAGGAATAAATCTTCGCACCAAGTCACAAAACCAGCCGAAACCAATCAAATATGGCGATAGACACGAGATATTCAAGGCATTTATCGCGATATACGCGAGATATTGTAACAGCAAAATAACCCGTCTAATTCTGCCTTCGCGGTCATTATTCGTCAACGAGGTGAGGTGATATCGTGGAAGAGAATACCGTCGAACTTCAACGTCGCATCGACCTACTTGAAGAGCGAATCGCAAGGTTGAATGCAGCCGCACTACGTATTAATTCAAGCCTCGACCTGGACAAGGTTTTACAGGAGGTCGTCGACAGCGCTCGGATTCTGACGACTGCTCATTACGGCATCATCATCACTGTAGATCCGAACGGAGAGGTTGAGGAGTTCGTAACATCCGGTTTTACTCGCGCTGAGAAAGACCAACTAGCGGAATGGCCTCAAGGCCCTCTCCTCTTCGAGCACTTTCGCGATCTACGTGCGTCCGTACGTCTGTCCGATCTACCAGCTTACGTACGAGATCGTGGGTTCTCGTCTCAACTCATGCGCGCAAAAACGTTCCTTGGGACGCCGCTGCATTACCGTGATGTATCGGTCGGTAACTTCTTTATCGCTGGCAAAGCGGACGATCAAGAATTCACTGCGGCGGATGAAGATATTCTGATGACTTTTGCCTCCCAAGCTGCGACTGCTATCGCGAACGCACGCACACACCGTAACGAACAACGTGCACGAGCGGACCTCGAAACATTGATCGATACTTCGCCCGTCGGCGTGGTCGTGTTCGACGGGAAAACTGCGAAACCGACGTCGTTCAATAGAGAAGTCTCGAGGATTGTCAGTGAGCTGCAATCACCCGATCAATCACCTGAAGAATTGTTGGACGACATCACTTGTCGCCGCGCGGATGGACGTGACGTATCGCTCACGGAATTCCCAATGTCGCGACAGCTCAGCGATCCAGAGACCATTCACGCGGAGGAGATTACGCTCTCAGTCCCTGACGGTCGTAATGTAACTATGCTGGTAAACACGACGCCGATTCGGTCGGCTGACGGCGCCGTTGAATCGATGGTCGTGATCCTACAAGATCTGACACCGCTCGAGGAACTAGCACGTATCCGTGCAGAGATTCTCGGCAAGGTAAGTGACGAACTACGGACGCCCTTAATTGCAATTAAGGGTGCTAGCGCATCGGCGCTGAGTGCCGATCCTCGTCCAGATCAGCACGAAATGCATCAGTATTTCCGCGTCATCGACCAAAAGGTCGATCAAATGCGCGCATTGATTCGCGACTTACTCGAGTATGGGCGGATCGCGACAGGTACGCTAGAGATGCATCCTGTCACGATTGACGTGAAAACACTTGTTGAGCAAGGATGTGCGAAATTCCGTAGTGAGTACAAGAATCGCTCAATCAAGGTCGATATAAGCGAAGATGTCCCCGATGTGCAAGTTGATCCGTCTCGAATTGAGCAGACGATCGATCATCTGTTGACTTTCATCTCAAGATTCTCGGAATCGTCTGAAGCGATTGAGATCTCAGTTTCCCGTGAGGACGTTCACGTTGCCGTACGTTTAACGGCACGTAACTGGAATGTACCGTCGAAGCAATTGACACACCTCTTCCAACGCTACAGTCCTCCGAATAACGGCGAAGACGGTTTTATTTCAAATGTCGCAGGGATTGACCTGGCAATCTGTCGAGGACTCGTCGAAGCCAATGGTGGCCGGATTTGGGCAGAACCAGACGCGTCGATAGACGGTGCACAAATATCGTTCACGTTGCCGGTAGCCTATGACGCACGTACGACTGCGACGCAAACCCCCAGCCTGCCTAGTCGGACTTCGATAAATCGTCAACGTGCAACCAAAGATCGAATCCTCGTGATCGACGCGCATCCTCAAATGCAGCAATACATTCGAGAATCGTTAGCGACTACTGAGTTTGAAACACAGTTCACAGGCGATGGCGAGCAGCTCGAGGATGTCATAGAGTCATTCGATCCTGAATTGGTGATCTTAGATCTACAACAACAAGGCTTTGCGCCACATAACAAAATCGCACAGCTCTCAGGCAACCTGGATGTTCCCCTAATCTTCATCGCCCCAGATGGTATGGACGAAACCGTGGTCACCGCGTTAGAGGCGGGCGCAGACGACTACGTTATCAAACCTTTTTCACCGTCCGAGCTAGTCGCACGTGTACGAGGCGCTCTCAGGCGGCAAGTTTTGCCGTTACCCTTTGTACTCGGCGAACTGCAGATCGACTACGAGCACCGCAACGTGCAAGTCGGAGCGCAACCAGTCGAGTTGACCGCAACCGAATATGAGCTACTTCGCGTCCTCTCTACAAATGCAGGGCGAGTAATGAACTACGCCATCCTACTACGCCAAGTATGGGGTAAGCGAAATCAGACGTCGGACGACACGAAGGCCGTTCGTGCAGTTGTCAAGCGTCTGCGCAACAAACTCGGCGACGATGCCTCAACACCAACGTACATCTGCAATGAACGAGGGGTTGGCTACTTCGTACCTAGCGTAGGAGACGCTTAGTCAATCGCTCAAAATCGAGTAGCTCCGCGACTACGGTTCCGTCGGCACGTGTAACCTGTCGACGTAACGGTCAATAGGAACCACGCGTCGATCGAGTCTTGAAGGACGCGATCATCCCGATAGGGCGGGGCAAACCAGTTGGGTTCACACTTTTGTGAACGTCGCTAGCGACGTACGGGAGGAAAACGAAAAAACTAAACCACCCGTCGTGCCACCGATGCACCTTGCTGTCCAGCATCACCCGCAATTCGTCCGTAGGGTGTCGCCGCACTCTCAATCGAACGTCCTGCTTTCACACCCGCCCAACCCATAATCAAAGTCCACAAGACGGGTAGACCGATATACAACAATCCGGTCACTGTGTTAAGCAGGATGCGTTTCGTGCCGTGTTCTCGATCCAGCAGGAAGTTTGCTACGAGGACGTTCGTGTCCGGATACATCGCCGTGATCAAGTTCTGATCCACCCACTGGGCGAGATACCAGAGCACCGTCCAGAATTTGATGCCGAAGATCGTGACGCCCATCGCGATCATGACATTGAGCGAGTAGCGACTTAGGACCAACAACATCGGCAAGAGTGCGTAGATACACAGTAAGATCAAAGCTTGCAGCATTGGGAGCAACTGCAGTAATACGGTGATCGTGAGACTCGCGACACCAGCGGCGACTGCGATACCCGCTCCTGACAAAAAGGACTTAATCGTGGATTCAACGCTACTCAACCAACCCGTTGTTGCCGTATTACCGTCTTTCAAATCGTTGTTCGACCAATTAGGAGGTCGATTCAGTGATGCAGTCTGAGCGACCACATCTTTGAGCTTCTCGCTGTTGATGGTGAACCCAAAGTTCAAAAGAACGGCCGGCAAACCTGCGGCTTGAACGTTCACGACGTCGATCAGCTTCTCACGCAAACCTATCGCATCGTTCTCCCACCACTGTTTGCAGTACGGTCGCCCGTTCGCGGGTGGATCGAGAGTGTCGTATTCAGTATCGCGATGGACGTCGTACGGCCATTCCTCAATGGACGTCGACGCTCGGTAAAAATCGTAATACCCCGGTGAGTCCCGGAACACGCGTGAACCAATCCAATCAATGTCCTCATGTCCAAACTCCTCAAGCAAGCGATCGATAGATTTGATTGAGGACCGTTCGCGAAACAGCTTCGATCGAGCAGGTATGTAACAGTCTTCATGGAACTGCGCGACTTCCTGGCGCAATTTAGGATCCTGAAGCGTGACCATGCGAGCGTACTGCGCAGCTTGACGGATTTCCTCGCCACGAGGCAGTCCTTCGATGACGGCATGGTTTAAACCGGATGAAAAAGCGATTACTGCATACCACCAACCAGGCGTTTCAACCATTGCGTCATAGTCGACGAATCCTGAGATGCCAAGCGTGCTGTCGTTAACACTTAGGTCTACGGGATCTGGATCAGGATTCCGCAAAGTAGGAGGCGGCGTGTATTGGATCGCGTTGGCTTGAAACGCGGTCAGCGATGCCGGTTGCGCTGCCAATACGACAACCAGGAATGCCGTGAACAGCTCGAATTCCATTCGTCGAAGTGATATCGTCGCCGCAGACCCAATGGGTGCGTCCGATGCGGGTTCTCGCCAGTTGTCCAGCAAGATTCCAAGAAACGGCAGATACACCACCCCTGTTTCCGCGAGCACATCCCAGAGTACGCGATAGAACATCCAGCCGAACAGTGTCGTGAAGATCTCCAGGTAACTGTCAACGTTCAAATGTTCAGTGCATCGAGAAACATGGTAGGTATTTGCTGAATCACAAGTAGCTCAAGCACAACGCCAAGAACCAGAAACCGCCAACGGAACGCGACGGCCGTACTGCGGCGCATCGGATGCACAAAATCGTTCGATATAAGCAGCTCGACGATCTGCTGCCAAAACACGACGATTAATAGCATCACGGCAACACGGAATGACGCTAAGATAGGTGGATTCACCGCCTGGAAAAACATGACTAGCAGCGAAGCCACGACGACTGAGCCGCCATACATACACGCGCGTCTGGAGGAACCCGATGTCAATGGCGAATACGGCCATCCGTTACGGGGCGCTTATCGACTGGTCCTATTTCAGGAATTCCTCGCGATGCCTCGCGGATTGCCGCCGCGCGCCTCATTAATCGTTGAACGGTATCAGATACGACTTCCTGACGCGACCGGTATTCAAAAAGCAGTCGTTCTGTTTCCCCATCCAGTGTTCTGACCGCATCATTGACATGTTCCGTTGCGGTAGCGCTGTTCAGGACCTCAGGGATCTGCCCACCCGTTAACAACAGTCGTCTTGCGTAGAAAGCCTTCTCTAACGTACGACTTACAGCGATATCGTTCACCAGACGCACTTTTACAAGTGCTTGTTCGACTCGTGGTAACTCCGCAAACGCGTCGATCACTTCGCGCGTCAGCACAATATTGGAACCCGACAGCTCAGCCAGTGCGACTCTCGTTGGGTGTGTCGGTGACGCGAGTAACGCATCAAGTTTCTCTACGAGATCGTCGGTTTCACTTGCCAAACTTGGCAACAATCCCTGGCCTGGTATGGCGGTTTTCGGACAGTTCGCGCACGTTGTGACTTCATGCTCGCCAACTACGTTTGTGATCCATGTAGTCGCCGCTTGTGGCGTCGACCAGATCTGACGTAGACGGCCACCAACGTTAGTCGGCGCTGAATCGACTTGCCCTAGACTCCGATTTAGCGTGACGTTGTAACCAGCTTTGACGACATCGCCGGTCAGCCGCAAAGGTAACTGTCCTTGTCCACCTGCAGATTGACCGAGAACCCAAGGAATACCGTTCCCACCATTGACGGATTCAACCTGCCGTTGAGCAAACACGGCGTTATTGCCGCCAATGCTCATCTGCCGTTTCCAATCGTTTCCTTTCGAGAGCGCGATGAGCTCGTGATAGGGATTCTTACCTTGGGCAATGTCTGCTTCCATTTGGCGGCAATCTTTGGTCGCCAAATCAACTTTCAATTTCGCACCGACGAGTGCGTTTTGCATGAGTTCGTAAAGACCGGGATTTGCGCGTTGCAGGATTAGTGCAGGTAGCGACGCGATAGCACCCGTTGCTGCTTGTGTCATAGCACGGAGCATGTCTTCTGCACCGGACTTGACCTGGTTGAGTGTCTCGGTAACGCCAAGCACAGGGTCGAACTTGCCACAGCTGTATCCCAAACCTAACTGTGCCGAACCTGCGATAGTCTTCGATTGTCGTGTCGGGTTGAGTTGTTGCGGTACAACCTGAGCGCCACCTATCTCGTAGTACCAGAGACTGTCTTCGGTAGGTGGTTCAGCAGCGTAGTTAAAAGGCACGCAAAGCGAGCAAAACGCGCCTGCGCCAAGGGTGCACAGAAATCTAAAAATGGACGGTTCCTAAGTAAAAGCTTCCGCGCGGTTCGCAACACTCGTAAGGACGCCAGAGGTTCCAAATGAACGCTCGAGATTCGTTGGTTCTGCCAACGTCCCACTTCGGGTCATCTGTGCCAAACAACGCGCATGTCGAATCAACGACGGGTGAGATCATCTGCCAGCGTCCAGTTGCTGCATCGCGTTCGTCTAGGTGAGACGGAACTTTCGTATATGGGTGGGGTGACCCTAAATCGAGCGCGACATGCTGTCCTCGCGGACCAAGCACAATGTCACACGCTCGTTGAGCAATAACGGCAGCTGCCTTTGCAGGGCTTTGTTGCGTGACAAAGCCAGAGCGTGGGTAGACCGCTCCCCATGAGTTCCTTATCGAATAGCCTATCTCCCTTCGACCAGGCACAAGCGAAGCAGGATTCACTGACTCAATCGGTGCGAAACGCCATGAGACGACATCTAGAGTGGATTGGTAATAAGGTTTTGTCGGTTGTGTCACCGATTGACAACGTAGCCTGTCCGCACCGAAAGGCAGCTCTTCAAGTGGATGTCCAAAGACGTTTACCTCAAAGAACCTGAGATCACCATTTCGAGCAAGGTCGATCGATACGGCGACATCGCCTCCCGCTCCTATATATTGCGACGAGGAAATGACACGAGTTGCGTTCGATATTGTCGACGACTGCAGCGAGCTCAACGCACGACGCATTTCAAGCCAAGGCATCTCCGACGGTGTACGTTGAACGGTTACGAGTAGATCCGGGCGATAGTGTCGAACCTTTATCGACGCTTGAACTTCGCAACCGAGTAGATCACACTTTGACCATAGGCAATTCCCAATCCATCGCCAGTCAAGGCACGACGGAAGCGAATGAAGCGTTCGTTGTACGATCTGAGACGTAATCATCATTTCCGCCTCATAGAGTGGCGTGGCCATGAAGAGAAAGTAAAGAAACGACGACCGAACAACGTTCATACGACGATTCTCGGAACCTACGAACGTTATTTCGTGAAAATCAAATCACGCGTTGACAGGGTTTCTGCGCAATTTGTCCGTTCGACATGAGTTGCTCATACTGCTCGTAATACATACTCCGTATAACGATTCAGTCGAGCACGCGGCAATGAGACATCAGGTGTTGCTCCTAACCCCGAAGCTGACACCGGTCAATTCAAGTAGGTCGCAGGTAAAACCACTGATAACCAGGTAATCACATAGCCTTTCTATAGTTGATTCGCGTTTACAATCCAAAATGAGAACTAGAGTGTGGAAAAATCACCTGAGTCAACTCCTCTCAGCTGCATCTTCCTGAGAATCACTCACGATCACTCGATTCCACTTTGCTCAATGCGACTAATTGCTCAAATAGCAGTTCAACAAATACCTGATTCGCTCGACTCAAGTCGAATTCGATGACTTCCTCATTTCGTGTAACGGTCATCGAATCAGCATCCCTTAGTTCGTTAATTAAAGGTATCAACTCAGCGAGTTTGAGCGAATCCAATGCCATATTCCAACGCCTGGGCCACCACATCGAAAATTCATGAGCATCGTTGTCACCGACCTTAACCGTTACGTCCAAACTAGATGATCCTGCATCCTCCTCAGAGCGTTCCGTCTCATCTCCGGCTGTAATCAATAATCCCCACGATCCATCCTCTTGAGGTACTAGCATGAACGTCTCGTTCCCAGTAATACAGGTAACGAATGGTTGGACATATCGACTACGATCCTTCCCGTAGTGAAACGTGCAATTGCCAAAATCTTCTGTAACGTATCGATCTTCGAGCGCATGCGGTACCGAGATTTCAGTAGCCTGACCCAAAACCAATGTGCAACTCAAAAACGCAGTGCATATGACTGAGAAACCGATCGACGGACTCACGTTAGTCCTCACCATAAACCTCGAACCCCGTTCCTGCTTACCAATTCACTCATCTACGAAGTATCTGACGACAGCTTCTATTTACTATCCGATCCAATCCTCACTAACGAGAGGAATTGCGGCTGACAGCGTAACTGACGACGAATCCCGTGAAAATCGGCTTGTATCGATATTAGACCTTTAATTCTCATATTCGGCACAGCTGGAACGGTCAGACATTTGTCTAACTGAACGAAAAAAGAGCAATAGTCGCAGAAACGAATTTGTTCCACTCAGAGATATTTCTGATTGAATGTAATAGTTGACCTGTGTCGCTCGCCTTCGATACTAAATCCCGACCTCAACTTCACCCTATAGATTTCCGATGACCAGACCCTACCCCACGTTCTCGCTGCTATTGCTCCTTATCTCTTTAGGGGTTTCGCAACCCACGTTGTCTCAATCAGACGCGACAGCCGAATACAGCGTGAAATTCACCGGCAATTGGACCTTAACAAGCACACCCGGTGGTGTTGTTGGTGGCGCACATTTCACAACCATCGCCGGAGGTAAGCACAACTCGTCGGCGAGTTTTTGGAAGTCTGGCGAAAAAGCGACATCTGGGCTTGAATCTCTAGCAGAGCTCGGACTTACGAGCGGATTCATCAATGAAATAAACGCGAGTACGCACACCGATGCGTCATTTACATCGGGCGTCGGCGGCGGCGGTACCGGCACGTCGACATTCACACTCAACATGAAGAGAACCCATCCATTGGTTACATTCGGATCAATGATCGGTCCTAGCCCCGATTGGTTCGTAGGACTAAGCGGTTATTCACTGCTGGATAGCGATAGTAATTGGGTTTCTACCGTAACCGTCAATCTGTATCCCTACGACGCGGGTACGGAAGACGGAGATGACTTCTCCTTGTCAAATCCTGCTACGAATCCTCAAGGAGTGATAACGAGCATTCGAGGGGTTGGGAAGTTCTCCAATGCAGCCATGGCAACTATTTCGTTTACACGCCAAGACACACCACCACCGAGTGCGCCGACGATCACTGCCATCGAGCGAGCAGCCAACGCAAGCCAGTACACCAATACAGACTCCGTGACTTGGCTGGTCACATTTAGCGAAGCGGTCCAGAACGTTTCTACTGACGACTTCGTCGTCAGCGGCACAACGGCAACTGTAACTTCTGTTGCAACGGTTTCCGGCTCTACGACTCAGTACCGAGTCGTCGTAACCGGCGGCAACTTAGCGAACTTGAACGCGACGATTTCATTGGGATTAGCTACAAGCCAGAACATTACGAATAGTTCGAGCGTCGGTCTGAGTTCGACCCTTCCGACATCGAGTGAGACTTACGTTATTGACAATGTGGCGCCTCGAATTCTGTCGATATCGCCATCAAGTGCCGACGTCTCGCCTTTTACTGCGACGATTACGTTCAACGAATCTATACGATCCGGTTCATTCAACGACGTGGACGATGTAACTTCTGACGATGCTGACGTATCTGCACCGAACGGGTCAGGTCTGTCTTTTAACGTCACGGTCAGTCTCGCGGATCCATCGCAGGCGAGCACGATCACGCTCATCGTTCCCGCGGACGCGGCAACCGATCTGGCCGGTAATACCTCAACCCGGTATGAAGCAACAATCGAATATACGCCAGACTTGACACGCATACCGCCGATCGTAAATCAGGTGACTGCAATTTCTCCCGACGGTTTGTATCACGCGAGTGAAGAAGTCGAAGTCGGCGTGTCGTTCTCACAGTCCGTAACCGTGACCGGTACACCCGCGCTAATGTTGCAATTCGATAACGGTCCACGAGCGGCGCCGTACGATCGCGGGTCTGGAACTCAATCTTTGGTGTTCTCCTACACACTCGCTCCTGGCGACACCACCTCAGATCTCGGTTACGTTGACACGCAGGCTATACATCTTGCTGGAGGCACGATCGTCGGAGTGGGCGGACTGTCCGCCGATCTAACGCTTCCAGCACCCGGAACCTCAGGATCGTTGAGCCAAGCTAGCAACATAAGGACATCGGGACAACAAGATACCGAACCAAGTTTTGCCGGAGCAAGCGTCGAAGACCAAGTGCTCATGATGAATCAACAAATCGATGCGATCCAGTTGCCTAGTGCATCGGGTGGAAACGCGCCTCTGCAATACGACCTGGAACCCAATCTACCACCAGGGCTCGAACTCGACACGACGAGTCACGAGATATCAGGTACTCCAACCACCGTTCTCGACGTGACGACGTTTACCTGGTCTGTCACCGATGAAGATGGCGACGTTACGAGCTTGACCTTCACGATCATGATCCTACCTGAGTTACCTCTTCAATTTCCTAGTTCGGCGAAGATAGAAGATCAGATCTTTTTACAAAACGACTTGATCAAACCGATTGACCTTCCCGCTGCGCGAGGTGGTGACGGCGAGCTCACTTACTCGTTATCACCTAACTTACCTACCGGATTGACGTTACAACTCGCGGAGCGTCAGATCGCAGGAACCCCCACGGTTGTCTTAGGCCGGACGACGTTTACGTGGAGGGTGACAGACGAAGAAAACGCGAGCGCAGACTTGACGTTCGACATGACGGTGTTGGAGGATTTTCAGCCGAGGTTTGAAACGGCTTTGACGAATATCGACGAGAGCATCGTCGCAGGTTCTGGGATAGCACCTATCAAACTGCCCGGCGCGTCAGGTGGTAACGGACGATTGACGTACGAGTTGGATTCCGAACTGCCAGAAGGTCTCGTACTCGACACGGAGTCGTTAGAAATCACGGGTTCACCTTCGACTCCGACGAATCGCACGCTTTTTATCTGGACGGTGCGAGACGAAGACGGCGATTCGGCAACGTTTGACGTTTATATCACCGTGCTCAAAGACGTTGCGCCTTCCTTCGCCGCTGATGCGTCCATTTTCGAGCAAGTGTTTACGAGTGAGTCGGCAATCGAACCTGTTCAACTACCGACTGCGATAGGCGGCAACGACCCGTTGCGGTACGTCCTTTCTCCTGATCTTCCGAATGGACTTGAACTAAGTACAACATCATTCGAAATCAGCGGAACACCAGAGCAAGCAACACCACGAACGCTATTCACCTGGTCCGTTCACGATGTCGACGGCGACTCAGAGTCGATCAGTTTTTATCTGACAGTGATTCAGGATGAACAACCGCAATTTGCAGCCGCAGTTGCGGACAAAACGTTCGAGGAAAGAACGCCGATTGCGTCGTTCACGCTACCACGCGCTTCAGGAGGTAATGGCCAACTCGAATACGCGCTGACGCCAGAACTACCAATCGGCTTAGAACTCGATTCGGCATCCGGGATGATCTCTGGAACGCCAACAGCAGTGTTTGAACCGACCGAGTTTTCGTGGACCGCTACGGATGAGGATGGCGATATCGCCGAATTGACGTTCAAGATCGTCGTTCTACCACGAACGCCGTTGCACTTCCCTCCCGCGTCGTCGATACCAAATCAGGTTTTCTTGCAGAACGACCCGATAAGCACGATTGAATTACCTTCGGCGATAGGCGGATTTGGCGAATTCACGTATTCACTTTCGCCTGAATTACCTTCTGGACTGTCACTGGATCTCGAAGGAAAGCAAATCTCTGGTACGCCGATCGATGTCTTAGACGAGACAGAATTTACATGGCGTGTCACGGATGAGGACGGGGAATCGGTCGCGTTGACTTTCGCTATCACCGTTCTCGTGGATCTTCAACCGGTTTTCGACGTCTTGTTGTCGCCCATCGATGAGACCTTCTTACAGAACTCACCCATAACACCTTTCACGCTTCTGAGCGCTTCGAGTGGCAACGGTCAACTGACGTATCGGCTGGAACCAGCGTTACCCGAAGGTCTCGTTCTCAACGACATCTCTTTCGAAATTACCGGAGTACCTACGGTACCCAGCAATCGCACACTGTTTGGATGGACTGTGACTGACGAAGATGGTGACTCAGTGACTTTCAATTTCCACATCACCGTTCTCAAAGATGTGACGCCCTCCTTCACTGAGGGCGTATCGATTGCAGATCAGGAATACATCAGCGATTCGGCGATTGAACCATTTCGCCTACCGCTCGCTACGGGTGGCAATGGTTACTTGAGCTACAGTCTTTCGCCAGATTTACCAAATGGGGTAGGACTTAGCCCGTTGTTGTATGAAGTAAGTGGAACACCAACAACGGCACAGGAGCGTACGCGATTCACGTGGACAGCTACTGACGTGGATGGTGATGCGGTTTCCCTACAGTTTTACCTTACGGTTATCCAAGACACACAACCTATTTTTACCACCCAAGTCGAAGACAAGGTATTCGTCATGGGTATGGTGATTGAGTCGTTCATGCTGCCTGAAGCTTCAGGTGGCAACGGTGCTCTTACATATGAGTTTTCGCCACAACTACCGGATGGGTTGAGCTTCCATGCCGATTCTGCTTCGATTTCGGGGACGCCGATTGCAGAATCGCCTATGTCGACTTACAACTGGTCAGTTACCGACGCGGACGGCGATACGACAACACTCACGTTCGCCATTACTGTTAATCCCGCATCACCGACAGTCATCGGAAGCCTTGCTAACGTGCAATTGTTCGTCGGTGGTTCATCACAAATGACTGATGCCAATTCGGCTGTTGGCGGTAGTATCGACACTTGGGGCATTCAAGTAAACAATAGTGACGTCGTTTCCGGGGTTATTTCATCGTCCGGTGTACTGACACTGTCACCGATTTTCGAAGGACAGTCCAGCGTGATGGTGACCGCGTCAAACGTGACCGGCTCCGTTCAACTTAGCTTCTCCGTCAGTGTCGTAACCGATAGCGCAGAGGACGATCAGATCGATAGCGCATTGAGCCTTAAAGCAGGAGCCATCCTCTCGAGCGCGATGAACGTGTTTAAGCACCGTACTCACGCTCACGACGCGTCGACCAACTTTGGCGAAACGTCCGCTATCGGACGCGCGACTGTCACCGGTCTCGACGAGAAATCGCGGATGGGTTATCAAGAATCCAATCCGAACAGTTACGAACACTCGATAGGGTACGGTCTTCGACCTGTATATGGAACGAAGAGCAGCGCACTCGGTAGTGACTTTGTACCTTTGAGCTTCTCGCACACATCGACGCGATGGCGTATGTGGGGCGCGGTTGACCTACAGAACTTTTCGCGTGATGCATCTCAAAATGAAATCGACGGATCGCTCTCAAGTCTCTACGTAGGTGGGGATATAGCGGTGAACGAAAACACGTTTGCCGGACTTGCAGTCGCTCGACATAGTGGGTCAGGTTCGTACGAGTTTTCGAGTTCAGCAGCCAATGGCGCGGCGGAAATCGACACTACCCTGTTCAGTTTTTACCCCTACCTGCAAGCAGGCGACGGTAATCGATTCTCAATGTTTCTCGTCGGTGGCATTGGCTACGGCGAATCTCAAATCGATCGTAGGCATGCCAATGGATTAGATCAAGATTCGGATACAGACATGACACTGTTTGCCGGTGGATTCGATTACGTCGTTCTAAGACGGTCCACAATTGACTTTTCAATCGTAGGTGATGCTGGCGTCGCGACACTTACAACAGTGGCCGACTCGGGCGTACTCGCGGGACGAGATTCTGCCAGCTCGAAGTCGAGTATCGGCGGCAGCGTGTCATTTAATCCTCAAATCGAAGGAGGTACGATGGTCACATCCATTGACCTTCGACTCGCAAACGGTGCAGAAGGCGACGACTCCGGATCCGGGTTTGAGTTAGGCGCGAATCTGAACTTTATCGGGGATCACATTGATGTCATGCTCGACGGACGAACAACCTCCCGAAGTGCTGATGCCGATGTGACTCGCTCATCAATCAGTGGCAGGCTACGGTACAGAGCGAAGACAGATGGCTCCAACCTGACTGTTACTCTAACACCTAGATGGAATGACGGATCACTAGTGGACATACGTGGGAGCTTCAATACATCTGTTCATGCAATGGGCATTGAACGTTTCTCTCGAAATAGCGGTCGTTCCCTTGCGGCTGAAGTCGGTTATAGCTTCTGGACGCACAATGGAACCGCATTGTTCAAACCCAGATTTGCCTGGCATGCTACAGGCGTAAACGACAACACGTTAAAACTTGGCTCTATGTGGCAGCTCGTAAGGAATTCGAGGACTGGTCCTGCGTTTAGCGTTGACCTGCTACGAGGAACGACAGACCATGTAGGAGAATCGCTAGGTGTCATTGCGAGGTTTGACCTAGTGTTCTAGCGCTCTAATGAGCACGAAACTCGTTGAAATTCATCAGCGATTCCCGACTCCGATGTCACCGTGCAAGATCGTGATGAGAAATGCTTATTTTCGAGATTCACAATCTCGAACTAACCGTACACTGAGCAAATTAGTTAACCTGTAACGACCTATCGATTACAGTCGCTTCTCAATCTGATCCATCACGGATTGCTCCCACAATCCCGTAGATCGACAGAAAAAACTTTGAATACGCTGATCGATGAGCGACTGCGTGCTAATTCGGTATTCGAACTTAACCTGAACTCGCGTCAGACCTTCGCCGATATCTTGAATCGAGATTGTTCCCGTATAGCTCTTTTCAAGCGTCGTGTTCATTGGTTGCGCGCCGCAATCCGCGACACCGGACATCAGATTCGAACTCGTCTTGGGTTCGACAACAATCAAACCTTCATCGAATTCGGTTCGCTTAATCATTTGGTCATCACGGATCGCATCGATTGCTAAAAGCCAAATATCGTCGAAGATAGCGGGAAAATCCCTTTCGTAGGATTGAAGCGGATTAAGCAATTTGGACGGGGGTACCGCGCAACCACTGAACAGCACTACGGTAGATATGACCAAGACCGATACGCAAAAAAGTCTCGGTAAATAACAGACAGCCATACCTAGCGGTACCTCGCACAAGGAAGATTGACGAACAGGTGAGTTACGAGCGACTTCGATAATTGAGTCCTCCAATTATCTCTAATAAAAGTGATTTTGTCTCGTTAATATCGCATAAATAGAGTTGAATTCACTTTGTCCGCTACAATGCAACTTCTCGTAAATAGCTCGAATTTGGGAATACCTAGGGAGCGTGGCTCTGACCGTGGTGCATTCAAGAAGAACGCTGTGGCACATCAAAGTCTCGACTAGCCAGATGAAACTTGCAGAATCGGCCGAGCATGTCCGTCGACCAATTCCAGCTGCGCTATACAAGATTGCCGTATCGCAGGCGCTTACATCGACGTCGATCCGATTCTGCATTACGAGCTATTTACAGATTCACGGATGCTCGGTTTTGGTAAACCGTATCTAACTCCTTACTTCACGTGTGGGTTCAATGATGAAAGCCAACGACCAACGAAACGTGGTTGTGAAAATAATCTTCTGCAAATTCCACATATAAAAATGCGCCCGATCGCGA
>JAPOVY010000054.1 GCA_026707905.1 Gammaproteobacteria bacterium
CGCCATCTCACGCAGGCAAGCAGCTATAAGCCAACGTTATGCCGGCGGTAGCTGAAGAAGATGATCCGATTCGAATGTAGATTGAAGTGAATTCGATCGATAACAGTCACGTGACTCACCCCCTATTAATGAGTTTTCAAGCAACTTGGGCAGTTGCGCTAACAGAAATAGGACTCAATGTTCGCCTCATTCGGACGTGGTTCTTCGTGCTATTTATCGCCGGTCTTTCCGTAGTCTCGTACTCACTCGAGCAATTCCAGTTTTATCGGGACTTTTCCGTCCTCAGTTCTAGTTCGTACGAGACGTCGTCTCCTTTATTACTCCCGATCGGCGTCTTTTCAGAGTTTCAGTTTATAGTCTCATTCGGCATCATCTTTCTCGCATTCGACCTTTTATCTCGAGATAAGCAAGCGCGTCTTGACGAAGTTATTGCGGCGCTACCCTTAAAGAATATCCAGCTTGTTTTCGGAAGAGCGCTAGGAATTTCGGCGTTTTTTTATCTGGTTATTGCATCGTTTATTTGTTGCTACTACCTTCTCGGTGTCATATGTGAACTCGCTCTACCATCGACTGGATTTCGTCGTCCGGAACTTACCAGCACAATCGCTACACTACTTTTTGATGTCTTTCCCTACTTACTGTTTTGGACATCGGCGGTAATGTTGGTCACCGTGCTCGTACGCTATCGAGTGATTGTTGCAGCGATATCAATCGGGTTGATGCTCGGTGTCTTTTGGCTGCAGAACAACGTTCCACTGTTCGTTCACACGTATTGGGGATTGAGCGTATTAAGTTCACAACTCCCTTCCGAACTTGCGCCACTCTTTCCACCTTCGATACTCATTGTTCAACGGGTATTACTCGTGTTATTTGCGTGTGCATTACTGTACGGAATTGCGAAAAACTACCCGCGACTCGATAAGGGAACGGGCGCAAATTACCTAGCGCCAGCATCGATACTCGGTGCATTTTGGTTCGGCGGGATAACCTTCGTTAATGCACAAATTTTGACTCCGCGCAATGATCACACCGCACCGTTCGAACACGTAAGTTCGCCGGTTGTTGACGTGGTCGCAATGAAAGGGACGATTGGCGTCGAACCCGGTAGCGCATTCGCATTGGACATTAACTTGGAAATAATCGTAACTGGATCGACAGATGTGCTTGTTCTATCGCTAAATCCTGGCTATGTAGTTGACCAGATCACACTAAACGACGAGCCAGCGACTTACGAGTTCGAGCATGGTCGATTACGCGTGCAATCCCCGTCACTTCTTACCGAGGAGTCCTCTAACCTTCTTTACGTTCGCGCCCGAGGAAACATCAACACCAGCTTCCCTTACGTAGAAAACGCTTTTGATTCACTTCGCACACGAGACCAATCCGAAAGGGAGCTAGTGGCCTACGGGTCTCACGCGTCCATTAATCACAAAGACTACGTCGCTTTGATGCCGGTAGCCGCGTGGTATCCCGTGCCCGGCAACCATGTTTTCCGAGACTCCGGCCGCGATTTCTTCAAAATGGATCTTGAAGTCAGTGTTCCGGAGAACTGGTACGTTGGTGGTCCTGGCAAATCTCAAGTCGAAGCGCACGATGAGAGAGCCATCTTCAGATTCACGCCGAAAAACCCGATTCACCAAGTCGCTCTTTTCGCGTCCGAGTTTGACCGGCGATCTACCGAAATTGAAGACATTGAATTCGAATTACTCGTTTCCAAAACGAGCACAAAGAACATCGATTTATTCACGCCAATCGTTGAGGACTTAACGCGAGAATTAACAGAGTTCCTTGGTAAGGCGAAAGAACTCGGACTGGAGTACCCGTTCGATGGATTCTCAGTCGTAGAGGTTCCAAATTACCTCCGTACGTTTAGGCAAAGAGTGCATATGCCATCGACAAGAACTCAACCTGGGATGTTTCTTCTCCGTGAAGGTAAGTTTCTGGCGGCACCATTTCAAGCAGCTATCCAAGGTTTGATTGAAAATACCAATTCGACGGAGACCGAGAAGCGCGAGAAACTCCTCGCGTATTTACTCCGATACTTCCGAAATGACGTTTCTGGTGGTAACGTCTTCGCGGCAGCGGCGAGTAGCTTGTTCGCGTTCCAGACGCATCCCGCAGCGCGAGGTGCAGAGACAATGAGCTTCATATTGGACTTCCTAGTTCTCAAGCTACTCGATATTGAAGGAGCTTTCCATTCCGCGTACATCCTTGACGATGAGGAATGGTCTGACCTTATGGATACCAGTGCACGGAGCATCGCCGCACAATCGGGTAGCAATACGACGGGAACCTTATTGTTTTCAGCATTTGCTAATCGACCCGATGTCTGGGAAGCGCTTCTGAATGAGAATCAGGACACAGAATCGGAATCCATCTGGAATGAAGCAACTCATCACCACTCACAAATACTGCTCGCAGCACAGGTCGGTGACCTTGCACTCGATATATACGGTGTAGACCGGATCGCTCAGTTGCTAGCAACCTTGAGGGATCGATTTCGCGGCAGAACTTTCAGTTACGACGACTTGATTGAGATTGCACACCAACTCGAGATACCACTCGATGAAGTTATGGATTTATGGTTTGATGGTCCGAAACCAGCCGGTTTTAGAACAAGCGCCAGCAAGACCGTTCGCTTGCCGGATGAAGCAGACGGCACCCCCGTTTACGAGAGTAACCTGTTCATCGAGAACACGCAACCTAACGAAGGTTTTTTCAAGCTTGGGTTCGCGATGGAAATACAGGAAACAACGGGCGCAATTGAATTCGATTGGACCGACCCTATCAAATTAGCGGGAAACAGCGCGATTGAAGTCGCTCTTCATATGCCCAAACCAATCTCAGCCCTGTGGTTCAGACCGTATCTAAGTTTGAATCGTGAGACCTTCAAAATTCCTGTCGAACGTCAACGGCACATTCGTAATGAGTCGCGGTCACCAAAACCGTTCATTACGACGACGAGTTGGACGATTGACGAAGGTGACGCAATTGTTATTGATGACTTGGATGCAGGGTTCTCAGTGGATCCATCAGAAGATGATCCGCTATTCAAATTCAACGTCTTTTCGATGACCCCATCTTCGTCTACATCGAACGGCATGGACGCTGGATTGAAGTCAGCAGGCGGTTTTGCCTATCTAAGTCAGAACCACTGGATGCGCCAACAAGCCGACACTGCGTTCGGCAGGTATCGAAAAACGTTCGTCAGAGCAGAAAGTTGGGATTCGACTCCGCTGGCACACTTTAGAGCACATATACCCGAGGCTGGTCAATGGAAGCTCGAATATCACCTACCAGACATATCTACTCCAAATGCACAGGAAGGTCGAGGGTGGCGTCGATACAACCTTTTGGTCGATGAAAGTAGCACATGGGCAGACTTTGATCTTCGTTTACGAGTAGGTGATCTAGAACGACCAATCAAATTCGATGGAGATGCGATGCAAGCGGGATGGAATGACTTGGGAACGTATGAACTACCGAATCAGACGGTCACTTTGGGTATTTCGTCCGATACAGATTACGGTACTACGGTCATCGATGCAATTCGATGGACCCCGGTAGAAACTCAGAGCGACTCAATCTGAACTCGACCGAAACTCAACTCAATCTTGAGCGCCAATTCGGCACTTCTTCATTCTCGCTACTTCGAAATGGACTGATGTCGATACCCCCTCGTCGCGCAAAACTGCCTAATATCGACAGCGCCGTCGGACTGCACACATCTCTAACATCGCAATAAACGCGTTCGATCGTACTTTCGTGAAATCCTTGATGCGTTCGATACGACAACAGGTACGCCAACAACGATTCAGCGCTAAACCAAGCGTCCTCAAGCGACACCACAATTGTCGCATAGTCCGGTTGCGCAGTGATTGGGCAAAGACAGCGGAATAGATCTGTGTGATATCTACCACTGATTCGACCAGCGCTTCGTCGTGGAGCAAGGAAGTCCCGATTTACCTCGAACGATGAAATTCCAAGCGGGATGTAGTCGAGTCGATGCGACTGCTCTATGTAGCCTTGATCAAACGTAAACCCGGTCGACGTGGTATTCACTTCAACCCTACATTCTGCGTCTAAACGTTCACCCAATGAGTGACATATGGCGTACTCCACGTCGCGCTTGGAATTGAACTGAACCATCGCGAAAGCCGCGAGAAACAGCTTCAGAGATTTGCTTTCGACGATATTTTTCGAATTGCAGGGGACTGCAAGCGTGAGATCGCCGCGTTTAGGCTTACCCCGGACGTCTAGCCAAGTCAATTCACTGGTTCGCCATACATCCTCACCGAACCCAACGAATTCGTCAGCTCCAATTGTTTTCTCTCGCTGTTCAGAGCGCGAAATCACGACCAGCTCGATTGCGGCGGACTCGATTAATGCTTGGGATTCCATTGCTTGGACCGTCTAAGCAACGCCCGACTTGCTTAAAATGTTTGCCGCTTGCGGGAATAGCTCAGTGGTAGAGCACAACCTTGCCAAGGTTGGGGTCGCGGGTT
>JAPOVY010000100.1 GCA_026707905.1 Gammaproteobacteria bacterium
CGCGTTGAGAACATAGCGCGAGCGATTCGTACGGTTGTTCCGACACACTTAGCGGATTCTGAGTTATTTGACTTTCGCGTACTTGAAGAGTCGGTTGACTTAGATCCGATTCGGCAGCTTGTAATCTAGCGAATGTGCGGTTGTGCACGATGTTCTTGTAAGCAAGCCTTCTCAGGGTTCGAATTCATCGTCAACCTCACGTAGACCGGAATACGCTTGAAGGTTTCTCACAAACTATTGTCCGTAGACGCACTACAAGCCCTGCTAGACGAATTTATCACGCGGGACAGCGTGGTCTGGGATGGGACACTCGACCAAAAGCGCAAACGCTTACTCGACGCGCTCGAAAAGGAGCAGGCGTTCATCGTATATGACGAAGATTCGAGCTCGACCCACATACTCACCGCGGAAGAGTTTGCCACAAACCAAGCTCAATCAGACAAACGATAGACGAGCGTCGTCGATTGGCCCAAGTTAATTCGTCTACTCTACTTCAAGTATCTGGACTCGAAATAGAGGTTGCAGAGCGACCACTGCTCACGAACTTCAATCTGAACGTAGAACCGGGTGCACTGATCGAGATCAAAGGACCAAACGGTAGTGGAAAGACAACTCTCCTGAGACATTTGGCGGGGATTCGTCGCGCTCACAAAGGATCAATCGATTTCCGAGATCACAGCTTCGCATACGTAGGGCAGAAAACAGGATTGAATGTCTCGTTGACTGTCTATGAGAACCTCCGTTGGCTCACGCGGAATGCTGACAGAAATACATCGGAGCTCGAACTGATTCGCGCCTTATCAGATCTGGGGCTGAAGTCTCGGCGGGACACGCTCGTTGGCGCATTGTCCGCAGGGCAAGTACGGCGTTGTGGACTCGCAAGTTTGCTTGCGCTCGATGCAAATATTTGGTTACTCGACGAACCTTTGACATCATTGGACGAATCGGCGATCGACTGGCTCAAAGGTGCAATTACGTCTCAACGAGCCACGAATGGTGCCGCAATAGTTGCTACGCATGCAACGCTCGGGTTACCGGAAACGGTAACTATCGATCTCAATGTGTCATGAATGCGTTCGTAATCGCGTTCAATCGGACGATGCGAGTAGGTTGGCGACATCCGCTTGACAGCCTTAACCCTATGGCATTCTTCATTATCGTCACGTCTTTGATTTCGATTACGGTAGAAGGAGAATCGCTAACAACCGGGAATAGCCTCGCGGTCGCGGTGCTTTGGGTGGTCCTTCTACTTTCGACCATGATGGCATCGGGTAGCGCATACGCGCAGGACTATGAGGATGGCTCGCTAGAACAGATGGTCGCGCAAAACCAGTCGTTGTACGCGAGCGTGCATGGCTCCGTCGCTGCACGCTGGTTTCTGAGCGCAGTTCCTATCGTAGCGCTTGTACCGCTCGGTGCGTGGATGTTGGACCTCGACACTGAGGTATGGTGGATATTGTTTATGACCTTGATCCCGGGATCGATCGTCTTTACGCTGTTCGGCGTTCTGGGAGCAACGCTAACTCTCGGTGTAGGTAGAAACGGTGTGTTACTCGCACTTCTGGTATTACCTCTGTATGTGCCGGTTTTGTTGTTGGGTGTTGGTGCATGTCAACGCAGTGTTAATCAGGAACCGTTTGAGTTTGCATTGATAGGTATATACGCGATTGCTATGGCAGCGATTACGTTTTTGCCGTTTGCGATCGCAGCACTATTACGCGTGAGCCAGGAGTACTGATTTGAACTGGCTCGCACGGTCATTCCACAAAATGGGATCTCCGCCGTTTTTCTATCGAGGCGCTAAGGTATGGGTTTTCTGGCTATATGTCATCGGCCTCTTAGTACTACTCGTTGGTACGGTATGGGGCCTCGCTTTCGCACCGGCAGATCGATTGCAAGGAGATAGCTTCCGAATTATTTATCTGCATGTACCGACCGCACATCTGTCGCAGCTGATCTATATCGCGATCGCCGTCGCTGGTTTCGTGTACTTGGTATGGCGTATGAAAATGGCAGATGTGTTCATCGTTTCCGCCGTCTGGCTCGGCGCTTGGCTCACAGCATTTGCGTTGTTCAGCGGCATCGTCTGGGGTATTCCGACGTGGGGAACAGGATGGGTTTGGGATGCGCGTACGACATCGGTGTTGATTCAACTGTTTCTGTTTCTTGGATTGATAGCGCTGAGGACCGCAATTCCGAACTCGCAACGCGGGGCATTGGCTGTCGCAGTGTTAGCGATCGTCGGTGTGATCAACATTCCGATCATCAAGTATTCCGTCGATTGGTTTACGACGTTACATCAACCTGCCTCAATCCAAATCGGGAATCCCATCAGCATCGATCCATCAATGTTGTGGCCATTGCTCGTCAACACGATTGGTCTGTATGCACTTGCGGCGGGAGTCATCCTGTATTACATGCGTATCAACGTGCTGCGTCGCGAAAGAAACAGCGAGTGGGCACGTGACACAGTTGATATTTCCTAACGAGGAAGATTAGCTTGATGGAATGGTTTGAAATGGGCGGCTACGCAACGTATGTGTGGCCGGTTTTTGGTACCGCTTTCTTACTTGTGATTGGTATTGCGCTTGCGCCTCGATTACAACATAGACGCCTGATTAAAGAGCTCCGGGTCGAAAGGCAGATCGATTCCGAGGATTAGGTACCGTTATTCGCGTTCGGTTGTCTCACTTTCGCTTCCTTGCGAGCGGTTTCGCGGTGTTCATAGATTCGCCGTGTTGGGGCAATGAGATAGTCGATGGATAGATCTGTGTAGTTCGCATTTGAATCGACGGTATGTCCTTCAAGTGCATCTTCGCAACCTACCTGAAAATCTAGCTTCCCACGAACTGGCAGACGCCCGTCGCTGACGATCAAGGCGATCATGTGGCGAGGCCGGCTCGATTGATTTGGAACGCCGCGATGCCAGAGTCTCGTGTCACGAATCAGTACGTCGCCAACGCGAGTTTCAGCTTGAATAGGACCTTCAATTGCCCGACGGTGAGCTTCTAGTTCCGCCGGCACACTTGGACCACCTTCTGGTGGTCGTACAAGGTGTGATCCTGGCCATATTTCAATCGCCCCATTTCCCTTGTTCATCGGACCAGGTGGTATATCGACGACAACACTGGAGATTGGCGAAACGGGGTCGGGTTCGAGTGTTGCATGTCGACCGTCCATGTGCAGCCTTTGCGTTGTGCTGCCAGGACAATTGGTGTTGCCGTTGTAAAAAGTCAGTCTTGGTCGGTGTTCGTAGAGTCGGTTACAGATGCGATTGACGAATCTGTTCATCGCTATGTCCGCGAACACATAGTCCTTCGAGACAGGCGGACCTTGCTGCAGGTGGCCTAACTCCCGAGGGTTACCGCCGATGGATTCGCAGTATGTGAGCAGTTCTTCGGTGTCGCGATCCATGCGTTCGCGTAGTACCTTCAAGGGTTCACTGGCCACCGCTTCTTCTACGATCACGAAACCCCATTTGCGTAAAGCGTTGACTGCGGCTTCGCTGTCTGTTGCGTGAACGCGAGTGCTAATGGACACGTCTCACTGTTCTGCTGATGAATTCGAAAAGTCTACCACTATGTTCCAAGTGATTTGTAAACCGAACTAAAGATGGCAGCATGAAACGCTTCTTCGGTTTAGACAGATTTACCTCAAGAACGGGTTGACGATCGTAAGTCCGTTGATTCGACGCCCAGCTTGTAGATCTTCGCTTAATAACTGCGTGCAACCGGCTTGCAGCGCGGATGAAATAATGAGAGCATCATAGAAGTTGAACCCATGTTCTCCCGCAAGCTGAACAGCCTTGGTATGCGTTGCCATATCGATTGGTAGAACGTTGTCTACAGCGCTCTTTACATCTTGAAGTGCTTCAACGATTTCGTTCCAACTCACGCGAAACTTTCGGTTCATTACATTCGTGAATTCGTTCAGCACTTGGACGCTTATCACACCGCCTTCTATAACGAGCTCCCGTGCGCGTTCCCCCTTTGCGTCTTTCCCTTGCGCGTAGACCAGCACGTTCGTGTCGAGAAACATTGTCATCGAGCGTTAGCCTCGTCGCGATCGAACGTATAGTCGCGGGGTATAGCGAGTGCCCGTTTACGCATCCGCTCAACCGCTCTTTCCCTTGTCCTGTCCCTTGCAACGACAATGCGGTCTGTTCTGGCAGAAAGGACATCAAGCCTATCTCCTGATTTCAAACCAAGTTCGTCTACCAACGACTTAGGTAACCGCACCGCTAAACTGTTTCCCCATTTCGCTACTTTCATGATCGACTCAATGATATACAGTGTTTTAAGATATTATTTTAAATGGAAGTTCGCCCGGATACGATGTTAGAGACGACTCAATCGTAGAAAGTACCGTTATCATGCTCACTTTCTCGGTCCATTGGATCCTTCTTTTCGCCGCCTTGTGCTTATGCGCGTGTTCTTTGTCAATTTATGGTACCCAAGAGGAGAATTCGCGCCCTTAGTTCGACGAGAGGGAGTCGAAAGCTTGTCAATGGACAAGGTATCGTTTGATGTTACGATTTTGGCATCATTTACCTTCACCGTTCGATGAGAAGTAACCACGTTCCCTTTGATCTGACGGCTCCTCGGCCTTTCTCTGTTCATTCTGGTGAATCGAAGAGTGAATCGCGTTAGAAAACGACGCTTAGGTGTCGCACTTTTTGTGTTCTTTGGGTCAAGTACGACGCTGGGATTGGCGTTCTACGCCATGCAACAAAATCTTGAGTTTTTCTATCTTCCAGACCGCGTCGTAAGTGGGGAAGCGCCAACCGGAAAGACTATTCGTGCAGGCGGAATGGTTGTGGAAGGGAGTATTGATCGTAGCAACGAGGATTTGTCCGTTCGCTTCGAATTAAGTGACATGGCAGGTTCGAGTTTTCCGGTAGTCTATGAAGGCTTGCTGCCAAACCTATTCGTTGAAGGGCAGGGCGCTATCGTCTCGGGAACTCTTGACGAAAGCGGCTTGTTCTATGCCGATCAGGTACTCGCCAAGCACGACGAAAACTATATGCCGCCTGAACTTGCTCATCTTCACACCACGGAATGATCCCTGAACTAGCGCACTTTTTTTGCGTGCTGGCATTTACATCTGCGGTTGCTCTCGCACTTGCTGGCTTCTTGGGTGCAAGACAACGCCATCTAGCCTGGGTAAAAGCAGCGAAACAGATCGCGATAGCCCAATTCCTGTTTCTCCTATGCTCATTCATATTTCTTGATATTGCATTTCTACTCGACGATTTCACCGTTCAATATGTCGCAGACAACTCGCACACATTATTGCCTTGGTACTACAAAGCAAGCGCAATGTGGGGAGACCATGAAGGCTCATTCTTACTTTGGACGTTAGTGATGGCAGGCTGGACGGCTGCTGTTGCACTTCGTAGTGAATCCCTCAGCTTCGACATGCGCGGGTATGTGTTGTCCGTTCTAGGTCTCATCAATGTCGCGTTTCTTCTGTTTTTACTGAGCGCCAGTAATCCGTTCTTACGAGCGTTTCCGCTCGAAGTCACTGCTGGGTCGGACATGAATGCGATCCTGCAGGATTTTGGGCATTTGGTGCATCCGCCATTTCTATATCTAGGCTATGTTGGATTCTCCGTGGCTTTCGCTTTCGCAGTCGCCGCTTTGCTAACTGGTCGCATCGACGCAGCGTGGGCGCGGTGGTCCCGACCATGGACGAACACGGCTTGGGCATTGCTGACCGTGGGGATCGCCCTCGGTTCATGGTGGGCTTACTATGAGTTAGGCTGGGGAGGATGGTGGTTCTGGGATCCAGTTGAGAATGCGTCGTTCATGCCTTGGTTGGCGGGAACCGCGTTGATCCACTCACTCGCCGTGACGGAAAAACGTGGCGCTTTCAAATCCTGGACGGTCTTGCTTGCGCTTCTGACGTTTACTTTGTGCCTAGTAGGTGCTTTTCTCGTTCGATCGGGTGTGCTAACGAGCGTGCATGCGTTCGCGATTGATCCCGAGCGAGGGATGTATTTGGCGACCATCGTGGCGCTGGTCGCATGCCTCTCGTTATCACTATATGCGTTCCGTGCGGCACGCTTGCGCTCGCGTATTTCCTATCGTGGAATTTCGCGGGAGCTATTGCTCTTGGCGAACAACGCGCTACTCACGCTCGCGTTGGCCGTCATTTTTCTATACACGCTTTATCCGTTGTTCTATGAATGGCTCACCGACGGTGGACGCGTCTCGCTGGGTCCTCCGTACTTCAATCGCGCATTCGTTCCATTGATGATGCTCCTTGCTGGTTGTTTAGCGTTGGTTCCGATCGCTCGATGGAAACGAACCCCGTTGAGTCTCTTTCGCCCATCACTCTATATTCTCGGTGGCGCTTTCGCACTCGGTTTGTTCGTACCGTTGATCTACTCAGGCGCGCTTCACATCGGCGTAACCGTTTGTATTGCCATAGCTTTGTGGATCCTAAGTACGCATCTCGCCGACATATATCGGAGTCGTCGCAGTTTGACAATGAGTTTTCTTGGAATGTCGATGGCACACATGGGCTTTGCGATAACGGTGATCGGCGTAACGATCACATCTGGTTTTTCTGTGAGCCAAGACTTACGACTTTCCGTCGGTGACGAGGTCCGCGTCGGAGACAGGACCTATGTGTTTGAAGATCTTCGCATCGTGAATGGTCCGAACTACGTGGCACATCAAGCTCAATTCGTCGTTGGTGATGTCAGATTGCTGCCAGAACGACGGCAATATACAACGCGCAATACGGTGACCACAGAAGCCGCGATTCGACCTGGGTTCACAAACGACTTACTCGTCTCGTTAGGCGAACCCGTCGGTGACGGCGCATGGGCAGTACGCATTCAAGAAAAACCAATGATTCGATGGGTATGGCTAGGCGCCGTCATTGCCGCGATGGCTGGTTTACTCGCGGTGTTCGACGTGAGATATCGACGACTAAGGCTTCGGGAGGCCCGCCTCGTACAGGAACCTCAGCTTGGCGGCGGATAAACGCACTTTTGCGCCGCTTCGTATGGCGCTCTGGTTACCTCTGGTCGCGTTTATAGGTTTATGTGCAGTTTTCTTCGCAAGCCTGGAGTTCTCGCCGAGGGCAGAGTTACCGTCGCCGTTGATCGACAGACCGTTACCGACATTTTCACTACCCGAACTACACACCGCGTCCGTGCGAACGACGGTCGATCTACCTGATGGACCGTTCCTATTGAACGTTTGGGCGACATGGTGTTTTCCATGCCGCGAGGAGCATCCAGTGTTAATGGATATTGCTTCGGAAGGCTTCGCGATCGTCGGATTGAATTACAAAGACGACGATCCGAAAGCCATCGAGTGGCTGAACAACATAGGTGATCCATATCGGTTGAATCTAGTCGATCGTAACGGTGATTTTGGAATCGACCTGGGCGTATACGGTGTCCCGGCCACGTATCTGATAGATAGCGAGCGCACAATCCGCTACAAGCATATCGGACCGATTAGTAGCTCTCACTGGCGCGAACAGCTTGCGCCAATTCTTCGATCGCTTCAGCGTGTCGACGAGCAGGTGTGATTGCGTGATGAGAACTGCTCGCTACGCGCGACTCCTGTGGGCGCTAAGCGTTTTGACGCTGTGTCTAACTTCGTGGGGTGAGTCAAAGAGCGAGGTCGATCTTTCCCCTGGGCTGATGGACAGATACGAGGTGCTAATCGCGGAGCTGCGTTGTCCGAAGTGCCTGAACATCAACATCGCTGACTCTAATGCGCCGATTGCAACGGACCTTCGGATGTTTGTTAGAGACCAGTTATTGGATGGAAAGTCAAATTCTGAAATAAAGGCTCATTTGCGTGAGAGGTATGGCGATTTCATTGATTACAACCCGCCACTAAGTCCGGCAACGTTGGTACTTTGGGCTATTCCGTTCGTCCTTTTGATTTGTGCTGCACTGATCTTTACGTTCGTCGGTTCACGACGAGACAGGGTAGTCCTTACTGACGAGGAAAGAGCTCGCCTTCAACAACTGAAGGTTCGGCGACCGACTTGACAGAAATACTGTTACTGCTGGCCGCAATTGGTGTGGTTGTAGCAGGAGCTTTAGCGTTTGTACTCTTGCGCGTGACGCGCAGTCAACTTGCCGAAAGTGCCGATCGGAACGCGGTCAATGTAGCGATTGCAGACGACAATCGTGAGATGCTCGCCTCATCGTTAGCGTCACGCGATGCCGAAGAAGCCGATGTCGAAATTGATATCGCTCTCCTCGATGACGTGCCTCGAGACAGTACGGTGGAATTCCAGTCCACGAACCGATGGTCGTTACTCGTGCCGAGTATTCTGATTCCCGTCGCAGCAATCGGTCTCTACTGGTATGTCTGGGGTACGCCTGGAACCGTGTTATTAGAGGAGGCAGCGACCTATCTCGAGGGCGAAGTAAACGAAGCGAACTCAAGAATGGTCGCGGAGCGCCTTCAGGATTACGTTGCAGTGCATCCAGAGAACTCGCGCGCTTGGGTTAGCCTTATGTCATTTCAATGGCTCCGAGGCGACCGCAACGCTTTCCGCGAAACCCATAAAGCGGCGGAACTAGAAGGACACGTCTCGCCGTTCGGGGATTCGCTTTATCTGTTAGAAGCATTTCGTCTTCGGCGTCTGGACTTGACGCCGTACGATCAGGTAGTACGCGAACGTTTACGAAACGTCGATCAATCAGCTCAAGTAGTAGCGATGTTGGACGCAATCGAACACACGGCGCGTGGCGATCTTCTTGCGGCAAATCGAGCGTGGGAATCCGTGTTGAATCAAAGAGACGTTTTCGAACTTCACCCGATGGCAAGCATCGGACAACGTGCGACGCGTATGCGCTTAGAGGAGCCCTCGTCGCCGAAGATCGTCGTAAGCGTTTCGCTGGAAGAGGCGTTTTCCGACAAACGTTGGCTATTTGTGTACGCGAAAACCAGTCAAGATCAGCCGCCTCTCGCGGTCGTCAAACGCCCGTTGGTCGGACAACGCCGATTCGACCTAACGCTAGACGATTCCGTTGCAATGACGCCGAGTTTCTCGCTTTCTGAAGCGCGTGAGGTGTTTATTACGGGTCGACTCTCATCTTCCGAGGATGCGCTGGCACAGTCGGATGATGTGGAATTGATACGAGGTTCAGTCGACCCGCGTAATCAGCCACGCATAGAGCTTCCATTTGGCACTAAAACACCAATCGTGACTGTCAAGATCAATACGGACGACACGATGTCGCCCGTTGAATCTGTCTTTATAATCGTGCGAAAGCGAGTTGTTAGTGGTCCACCTTTCGCGGTACGTCGCGTCTTCGGACCTCTCCCTCGTCAAGCTATCGAAGTCACCATGGCAGACGTCATGATTCCAACCGTATCCGCTTCTTCGATGGACGAACTGGAGGTTTCCGCCCGTCTTTCTCGAACTGGCTCAGTGGTCGCGAGACCGGGTGATCTTGAGAGCGTGAGCGTACCGTTCGAACTCGGTGCACCGGTTGAATTGACGCTCGATCAATCTGTCGGTGCCGAATCACGCAACTGATCCTTGCATCTAAGCTCTATAAAAATCGCGGGATTTAAGTCATTCGTTGATGCAACGACGATAACGCTTGACCCCGAGGTAAGCGTTATCGTAGGACCGAACGGGTGTGGAAAGTCGAATATTCTCGACGCGGTCCGTTGGGCAATCGGTGAAAGTGCGGCGCAACGCTTGCGAGTCGACCTGAACCGCGATTTCATTTTCAACGGTACAGATACTCGCCCTGCCGCGTCACGAGCCAGCGTTGAGTTGATTTTCGACAATCAAGACGGACGGATCGGTGGTGACTATTCCGCCTATGCTGAACTCGCTGTGCGACGTGAAGTGCAGAGCGGCGATCAGTCGAGTTCCGATTACTTCCTAAACGGTCAACGGTGTCGTCGACGAGACGTGCGTGACGTGTTTCTAGGCACGGGATTCGGCACTCGAGGTTATTCAATCATTCAACAGGATTGGATCACGCAGCTTGTCAATTCTGACCCCGAGACGTTGCGTGAACATCTCGAGGAAGCTGCAGGTGTATCGAGGTATCGTGCGCGCCGTCATGAGACTCTCAATAAGTTAAACCTCACGAATCAGAATCTAGAGCAAGTTCGACTTCGACAGGCCGATCTAGCTAGGGAAATCCGGCAGCTAAAAACGCAGGCGACACGAGCAAGGCGGTACGAAGAAATCACCGATTCGCTGAATCGACTGAACACACGGCTACTCCATCGCAAGATTCAGGCCAAAGACAGTGAACAACGTGACGTGCTAACTCAATTGAGTGAGGTCGAGGAGACGCTCGCACACATTGATAAACGGAACACACTCTGCGCAGAACAACAACTGCGACTAGAAACTTTGTTAGCGAGTCAACAGGATGACCAAGTTCGTGTAGCAGAGTCAAGAATCGATGTGCAGACGTTAGTCAACTCATTGAGCCACCAGATTGAGCAGCTTGACAATATTCGTGATTCGACTGTTGCAAACATCGAGTTGAAGTGTGAGCAGCTCAACGACTCCTTAAGTACGCTGGAGTCCGATTCCACTGAATTGAGTGAATTGAAGACCGAGCAGCGTGCGGTCCAGACGAAGTTAGATGAACTGTCCAGTAACAAACGAGCGGCAGATAAGGATTTGGGTCTATCACGTCGCGATGTCGACATAGCAAACGCACAGACGCAGTCGCTATCCGAAAAAGCCTCCGAGTTTGCCCTTGAGATATCTGATCTTGAGGCCAAACGTCAGATCGATGAAGCTGCAGTCGAAAATCTATCGCATTTACTGGATGTTGTTGAAATTCCCGATGTCGAACTGGGCGGGCTTGAGAATAGCATCAAGGATGCGAAGGCGCGTGTAGAGGATGGTGAACGCACCGAGAAAGAACTACTCAGTGAATTAGCTCAAATTGATCAGTCGCTCGAGAAAGATGGTAAGGCTCAACGCGACATTGACCTGCAATTAGCGGAGAGGCAGTCAGCTTTGCAGGCGTTGCGGGACGAACTGCTCAGCCTTAGGACACTACAGGAAGCATCACTAGGTGAAGAGGCGACCACAGATGAACTCGAAGACTGGCTATCGACGGCAGGACTAGAACCAAACAAGCGTCTAGGTGAGATGCTTCAAGTAGACAGTGGTTGGGAAGCCGCGGTGGAAATCGTTCTCGGTAGTAGGATTCAAGCGATAGCTACCGACAAGTTCCAAGACCATCGAGCGCAGCTAGCTTCGATAAAAGCGAGCGACGTTACCTTAATTGACATTGGGTTCGAACCCATAGCTCGTTCTGCGTTGGAATTTGCGCCTTCGTTAGCATCACGGCTCAAAGGACCCTATGCAGAGAAATTTGCGTCGCTCCTCGAAGGCGTCTATACGTGCGAGGCATTTGCTGACGCTGTAACACTGACACATCGTCTTGACCAATCGCAAAGCGTTGTTACCGCAGACGGTGCATGGTTGGGCAAACGCTGGGTACGTTTGTTTAGGTCTGAGGATCGCGCGATTGGAGTCATCGAGCGTAGCAGACGATGCAACGAGCTTTTAGATGGAAGCTCGGCAATTGAGCAAGAGATTAGCACTTTACGGAAGAACCAAGAGCGTCTGGTACGCCAAATAGAGAACACATCGGCGCATCGTGGAACAATACAGACTACGTTGAACGACATCTCGGCACAGCTCGTCGAGAGTCGAACGTTGTTAGGTCAATTTACGGCACGTCGTAATGAAAAGTTCGAAGCACTCGCTGCCCAGCAACAGGCCAACACGAACCGTCGAGCTGACATTGATGGCTTACGTAATGCGGTAGCTGCTGCAGGAGAGAAGCTAGTTGCGCTACGAAAGGAACAAGATCGAACGGTAAAGGAACTTGAGGAAGCGCAGTCAGTTGCTGTGCGCATGGAATCAACGTTTGATCAGAAACAGGATGCCATCGACGATGTAGTTCAGCAAATTCTTGAAACTGAACAGGCACAATCGCAGCTAGTTGTAAAAGTTGACTTTCTTGAAAGGTCACAGACTCGTCAAGAGATCGTAGTAAATCGGCTGATTGCCGACATATCCTCATTAATATCTCAAGGAGAGCGTGCTAAGACTGAACTCCCAGCTTTGACGATGGAACGCGAAAAGGGTCAGCACGTTCTCAAGCAGATCGAGCAGGAACTCAACGCGAAGAGCGTAGCGTTAACTACGACGCAACAAGAGATCGCGGTCGTGCGAAAGTCTCAAAGTGATCTTGCTGAGGAGAAGGACACCGTCACTGAACTGCTGTCGCAATGCAAGTCGCAACAGACGCGATTATCGATCGAGCTTGAGCAGCTGAACGCGGAGCTTGGCCAACTAAACACCACACTTGAAGATGCAGACGGCGAATCAGAGCCGAACGAATCCGTCATTGAAGAGGAGATAGCAGTCTTAACGGCGCGGCTCGAACGACTTGGTTTGATTAACCAGCGAGCGAGTACCGACTTGGAAGAACGCATCATCGAAAAGGAAGATCTCGATCAGCACGTGCTCGACCTCGAGGCTACGATGACTGAGATTCGAAAGGCTATCGAACGAATTGATACAGAGACTAAGCGAAATCTCCGGACTACATTTGAAGCGGTAAATGAGAATCTGGCGAGGGTTTTTAAGTCTCTATTCGGTGGCGGTAGTGCTTCACTTGAATTCACTGAAGAGGACATCCTTCAAGCAGGTGTGATCGTACGCGCTCGCCCTCCCGGGAAACGGAATACGACAATCAACATGCTATCGGGCGGCGAAAAAGCAATGACCGCTATCGCTTTCGTGTTTGCTCTTTTCGAGCTAAATCCAAGTCCAGTCTGCATCTTAGATGAAGTCGATGCGCCCCTCGATGAGCACAACGTGGTGAAATTCGCTGAGCTCTTAGCTAGGATGAGCACTGATACTCAGTTTGTCGTCATCACACACAATCCGGCGACGATGGAAATGGCTGGCAACTTACTAGGTGTCACGATGGAGGAAGCTGGCGTTTCCAGGCTTGTCGCCGTGAACTTGGAGGACGCTTACGCTCTAGCCGCGCAACAGTAGGTCGCTTACCAAGTACACCGAGAGGACTCGAACGTACTCGCAATCGTTCGATCTAACTAGCATGCTAATTAATCCGAAAGTCCGATGAGAAACCGGTTTCTTTGGTGCGATCATTGTCAATTTGAGATGATTCCGGTGACCAAGAACTGAGGAAGCGAGAATAAATACTCTCCAGTTTCAACCGCGTTTTCTGCTTCCGTAAGGAGCTTATCCACCTCTCGTGCGTCCATTGAGTCGAATTCAGTAGCGTAGCTCGCCATATTGCGGAGAACAGACAGACTACCGCCGGTAGTGTCAACGCCTGCTTGGATTTGTACTTCAACATGCTCAAAACCGTTGTTCCGGAGATGAGACCTCAACGTCCTGCCGATCTCAGGTGTTTTGAACGCTACAGATGCGGCATCGAAGAATTGAGAAGTACGTTCCGCACCCCACGGTTCCACCACGACAAATTGCCAATCGCTATCGATTACGAGCACGCGCCCACCAGGTGCCAATAGACGTCTGAATTCCGTTAACGTTGAGGTAACGCTCGGTACGTATTCGAGTACGTTCTTACAGAGCACGCGATCAACCGAATTGTCAGCTAGAGGCACATAGCCATTCTCGATCGGATGGAACGAAACCTGAGGGATCTCAGCGGCTCGTTCCGATGCGACCAGCACGAACTGCTTATTTAGGTCAACGCCATGAACGTGACCCGTCGTTCCGACAATGTTGGCCATTCCAAGACTAACGAATCCCGGACCGCAACCGAAGTCGAGGACGTGAGAACCAGAGCGGAGATCCAGTGGCTCCAATAACACCGCATGACCGTCACGCCAAACAAACATCTGTTCATATCGCGTTACCCGTTCGTCTTCGATGTGCTGCCAATGGTCGGTGTAAAACGTCGTTCTTGTCATCTCGATTCAGTCATGGTGTTGGTTTGATGGTCTATGATCCATGGACGCGTGTCGCGCTTTTTGATAGGTACTAGGTTTTTTCCAAACTAGAGGTCTGTAATAAAGTGCCAGCGTTCATCAGATTTTGAGCGACACGTTATTGATGTTTATTATGAAAGACGAGTAGATCAAAACCCCAACAAAAGTTCATTTTCACGAACTACGATTTTTAGCGACGATATGAAAACTAGAATCTAACAAGAAGATATTGACACGATTTCGAAATGTACTTCGAAAGAAACTACACCTGCTAGTAACACGATTGATAACGATCTGTTGCCTGAAGATGCCGCTTATCTGGTAGTAAAGCCCACGAATAATTACTATACAAAAATATATACTATCGAAAAATTCCCTTTTATATCAAGTCCTTTACATTAGTTCTTAATTTTGCTAAACTGATAGCAGGTCAAACGGAATTGACCTTGCTGAGACACGGAGGTCTCTATGGAATACTTAAGCGTAGACGCTGTTTCCTTCAATCAGCTGATTGTAACAGTCGCCCTCGGGTTATTTGTTACGATGATTTTTTTCAGCATATATATTCGGATCCAACGGCAATATAGAGGCAGAAATACGCTGCCGAACCATACCCAGAAGCACGGGGTATTCGGAAAGGTAAGATCCAGAGACGCCAACCTACCTTCTATTCCGACAGAAAACCACGAGGTCGTTACCGGCGCACGTCCGAAAGCGCCTGTCAAAGACGAGTTCGAGGGATTTCAGTTCGATTTCGAAGTTCCGCAGAAACCCACCGGTCCTATTGAGCATGTGGCAGTTCGTGAGACAGAGGATTTTGCTCCCTTAGACCGATGGGAGGAACCGGCTGAAGCTACCGTTGACGGAATGAGCGAAGCTAATGGCAACGATACCGACCAGCCCGAATACGACGAGAATCTAGAGGATGAGTATTTCAGTGTTCCTGATGTTTCATTTCCCGTTAACGGTGAAGTAGCTACGAACGGTACAGACGACATAGATGACGTTGATGTTGACATGGTGCATTCTGATATATGGGAAAGTAGCGACAACGATGAGTACCTCGACGACGGCACGGGTGAAATCTGTTCTGAAGGAGATACAGCTGAGGAACTGACGAATTCAGAGATTGCACAGAATGACGATCAGGATGCCGAATATCAGCTCGGGAGTGGGGTAGCGCAGTCGAGCGCATATGACGACGAAATACCACCTGAGGAATACCTAGCTGCTGAGGACTTGCCTGTAGAAAACTATGAGGATCACGAAGTAGAGCAACCGATCGAAACTGAGCCTGAGGAAGCTGTAGTACCGTTTGATCTTCGTACCGTTGAGGCGAAACGCGTTGGCACCCCACCAGAAGAGACGAATCGAAGTCTATCCGTCGTGTCGGTATGTCTCATTAGTGACGATCAAGAACAGATTTATCGAGATATTCGTGGAGAGTATCTGGACGCTTTCCTAAACAAACGAGGCTTCATCTATCTCGATGAGGAATACCACCTGAAGCACAAATCGACGGTGGATAAAGGTGCGATTCGTGTGCGTAACTACGAAGCGATGTCGATCGGTGACTTGGTGAAAGAGAATCAGGAAACGTGTGGTTTCCGACTGTATTTTCGACCTCGCGATTGTGCAGATGCATTGGCAACATTGAATGAGATGCTGAAAATCGCAAACTTAGCCAAAAGTTTCTTCGCCAATGTATGCGCGAAACCGCTCCGAATTTACGACGGTCGCAAGGATATTACTGGCAAGATCTCACCTTTCACGCAAGAGGACTACAACGCATTGAAACGCGATCTTGACGCGGCGTTCCCAAGAAGCCCCGAAGCTGCATCGAAGCGCACTGCAGTCACGCGAAATGAATATGCACCGAGCGAAGACTTGCCTACTCGAGCCGAGCAATATTGATTCGGCACCAAGCGTTTTATTCAATATAACTATCTTGCGTGGATAAGCATGTAAATCGTTGCAACAGTTGATCGAGGACCTGGAGAAGATTCGGGAAGCCCTACGTTACCATGCACATCGGTACTACGTATTGGACGACCCGGAGGTCAGCGACTCGGAATATGACGAGTTATTTGATCGCCTGTTAGCTATCGAAGGTGAGAATCCGGAACTAATCACTCCGGATTCCCCTTCTCAACGCGTCGGCGGCGCACCCGTCGAAGCCTTTCAATCCATCGAGCATCGAGCACCGATGCTGTCTCTGGGTAAATGCACGACCATCGAAGAACTCGACGCTTGGTTGCGACGTTGTAACTCAGATCTGGATCGAGAAGTAGGGGGTCTCGTTTGTGAGCCGAAATTCGATGGCGTAGCGGTCAATCTACTCTACGAAAACGGCGTTCTCACCCAAGCTGCGACGCGAGGGGATGGTACCTATGGCGAACTAATCACCGCCAACGTAAAGACTATCAATGCCGTTCCACTGAAGCTGTTGAGTGACGACGTACCTGCATGGGTGGAAATCCGCGGCGAGGTATACATCACGATTGAGGACTTTGAAGCGTACAACGAATCGGCAGTTGCTCGCGGTGAAAAGCTATTTGTTTCTCCGCGAAACAGCGCTGCAGGAAGTTTGCGTCAGAAAGATCCGGAAATGACAGCGAAACGCCCACTCTCGATGTTTTGTTATTCGATCGGGGCTCACAGTGACGACTATCAGCCACAGAGTCATCTCGATGCGATCAACGATTTGCGCAAATGGGGTTGTCGTGTGAACGAATACGCAGAACAGTGCATTGATGGTGCGGCGTGCGCGGATTACATCAAGACACTTGGCGAGGAACGGGATACCTTGCCATACGAGATCGACGGAGTCGTCATCAAAGTTGATGACTTAGCAACCCAAAGAGATTTGGGGTTTTACATTCGGCAACCAAGATGGGCTATTGCGTTCAAGTACCCGTCTGTGGATGCAAGTACAACGTTGCTTGACGTTGAATATCAAGTCGGACGGACCGGTGCGGTTACACCAGTTGCTCGATTGGAACCGGTACGGGTCGATCGAGTTACGGTGAGTAACGCTACTCTCCATAACCAAGATGAAATCGAGCGATTAGGTATACGCAAGGGTTCAACAGTGCTTCTGCATCGAGCCGGCGACGTCATTCCCAAGATTGTGAAAGTCGTTAATGAAGGTGACGGTGCGTTAATCGCCGCGCCAAGCGCGTGTCCTTCCTGTGGTACGGAGCTTGTACGAGGCGAAGATGAGGCCATCCTGCGGTGTCCCGCTCAGCTCTCCTGCCCAGCTCAAGTTCAGAACACCGTAATCTACTTTTGCTCTCGTGAGTGCCTAGATATCAGGGGGATGGGTACACAACGCGTAGAGCAACTCCTTAAAGAAGGTCTTATCAAACGTAATTCAGATATATTCACATTGACCAAAGAGTCGCTGGTCGAGCTTGAAAGAATGGGCGATAAGAGTGCGCAGTCCTTGCTAGATGCGATTGAGAGTGCGAAGGAGACGACGTATCCGCGGTTTATCAACAGCCTTGGGATTCGCAACATAGGAGAAGACACGTCCTCGATATTAGCTGAGCGGTTCCCGACGCTTGAAGAGTTGATCAACGCCGAATTCGAAACGCTGCTTGAGGTCGACAATATCGCGGAAACGATTGCTCGAAACGTTGTCGATTTTTTCGCCATTGCGGCAAACCGTGACGAAGCCAGACGATTGGTCGAGCTAGGCGTGTACTGGTCATCGACGAAAGCGCCGGTTGATTCGAGTTTGGAAGGTCAGATCTGGGTTTTGACGGGTAAAACGTCGCGACCGCGCACAGAAGTAAAAACGCTACTCACGGCACGTGGGGCTAGAGTGAGTGGTTCGGTCTCGAAGAACACCACACATGTGTTTGCTGGAGAGAACGCCGGATCTAAGCTCGAGAAGGCGCAGGAACTCGGTATCCAGATCGTGGACGAAACCGAGTTCAATGCGCTAATAACGTAGCTATGTGCTTACTCGATTACCGCTGAAATAATGCAATGATCAGGGCTCTCTCGAATGCGAGGATGTTCTATCACTGAGTCACTCTTGAGATGATCAACTAGCGTGTTCGATGCAAGAATGTGGTCAATTAGGTCCGGATAACGAGCATCACACCAGTCAGCCTGTTCGACACCGTCGCGCACGTCCGAGGTGACAAGTGTTGTATTGAGAGATGGATCAAGCAATTGTGCGGCTGCCCAATCGTCAGATATCGCTAGTCGTCGATTGAAGTCTCCTAAAACGACGAAGTCCTCGCTGTTTGCATTTCGTTCCTCTATCCACTCCGCTAATCGTGCAACTTGACCACGTAGCGTGGTACAGATATTCGAACGGTTACTGTCGCCATCCTGCTCCGCGCCCCAACAACCCGATGCAAGGTGTACTGAAAGCACTCTGAATGAGACGTTACTCGCATGAATCGTCACATCGGTTCCCCATCGTTGGTTGGGGTTGTCGCCCGCCAGATGCGCATACGATGGGTTAGTATCGAAATTAACGTCACGACGAATTGCTATCCCTGTGGCTTGGTGACGTAATCGTTTGTCTTCGGTTCCCCAACAGATTGCGCCGCTATCGCTACCGCGATTGTTAGGACGGTCTGACATGACTACGAGCCATTTCGACTCAGGAAACACACGATAAGCTGCCTTCGCGCTCTCAACTTCCTGAATTGCGACCACGTCAGCGTTTAAGTCAGCAATCCGTCCGGCGATATATTCGTAGTCGTCATCTGATCGAGGGATACAACCTGCATCGTTATCTTCATTCAGATGCTCGACATTCCAAGCCGCGATGTGGATTGGTTCTGCCGATACAGACGATGCTAGCGCGATCGCGAATGACATTACAAGAGCGAAGAAACGTTTAGTGTGCATTACCAATCCAATCCTGTGTGCTTATCCGAGCGAGAACTAAGTAGATGCGTCGCGCTGATAGGTGTTGAAACGACGATCGCGAGACCTCGATTTCAAAGTCGAGTTAGCGTACCAATCCATTATCACTTCTGGCTAGAACTGAAAGTGACGTGCAACAATATACTTATGCTGTATTCCAATCACTAGCGTCATGCGTCTGAATTTCACTCAAGAAGAGCTCTTAACGGAGCACGATTTCGCTGAATTGCACGTCATCGATGGTCAACGACTGCATGGTGGTTTCGATGGGGCTGGTCGATATCTACCACCACGGTCAAGAATCCGTCCGCAGGCAATTGCGAATTGGACTTCGGCGTTACGTGATCGCGGTGGCGATTTGCTGGATGCCGACTCATCTCTTCTAAGCGGCCCACGTGTTCCGAATTTCGAACAGCAATGCCTCCTGATCGGTAACGGTCTAGGACGAGTATTTTGGAATAGCCTGACGGTTACGGGCAAAATCGAAGGTCGTGGTCGCATGCTCGCGACGACACCGTTCCCTGACCTGCAACCGTTGGTTGTCGAAGATATCAGCGATATGGCAATTGGGCATCTGAATAAAGGTCTGCTAATCGCACATGGCATTGACGAGGGTGGGATACCTGAAGAGGGTATCGGAGGGCACGATGTGATGTGGTTTATCGCTCGTGACCTCGCATTCGGAAAGGATGCGTATCCCGATGCTGAACCTCCCGGACGCATTGCCAGAGAGGAGGAAGCGAGTCGGCGGATGCCTGAAATCCCTCTACCTTACGAGGGTTTTCTACGTTTCTTGATGAACCTCCTGCTGATCGAATTCCGGGCAGAGATTGGTTTTGCATCTAGTCAACGTATCTTCCGGACGACTGAGTTGTTTCCGGAACGTGAGGAACAGGCATTAGAAGCGGCCGAGATCATCGAGCGAATCCGAACAGATGAATTGATCCATGTTGAATCGTTGCGGCTTTACCTTGGCGAGCTTCGGTCGTTGACCTTACGCCGAGACGACGGTGGCACCATTCCTGGACATGAAATCGTGGATCCATTTTGGCAAAACCTAGTCGGTTGGTCAGTTGGGGAGCAACCAAGATTAGTCGCGACACAGACACACGCGTCGATTGCCGACATGATCGACGCTCAAGCCGATGGCTCGACTGTCAGACAGAGATTCGACGAACTACGGGACGAAGGGTACGAACTAGCGGCAGCCTAGATTCAGACTAGCCATAGCTCACGTTCATGCCATCACGGACGTCGTTATTAACGCCATATTGAGGGATCGGATAGCGTAGGCCATTGCGAGAGAGGTTTCGCAACCCTTCAATGACACTCGGTAAGTAGGATGGCGGTATTGCCATAAGTAATTCGTCTTCCATGACACCCCCATACCGTCTTTCAGCAAAGCACGGAATCGAGAGACTGGGTTCACCTGTGGCGAGCGCGCGTCCCCAGCTATCTGCACAAGCACTCTCGCCAACACAACCCCACTCGAGTTTTCGATAGCCCGTCCATTGCAAGCCATTAATGAACAGGATCATTTGCGCAGGCGTTGCATAAATTAGCGCGATATCGGGAGGATTGAGTCTTCCTGATGCGAGAGGGCTGACCACCATCGCTTCGTATTTACCGTACGGGACGACATCCATCGCAGCTTGATGTTTGGCGGATTCCTCTTGGTTTTCGTACCAAACGCCTGCCATGTTTTTACCGGAAAGCCATTCGTCCGATCGAGGTGCAAGTCCGATGACGGTTTGGCATTGAGCGCCGACGAGGTCTTTCGCGGTAATCCCCACTGTCCAGCCATTGCGCGATGCTTGTCCGACGATCTGATCCGTCGTGTGAACGTGCTTCGGTCGTCTTATCCGCTCGATCTCTTCGATGTCTGATGCATTTTCGAACAGTTTCATGCCGATCGGCGTCGTTCGCAAACGCAAAAACTGGTTTAAACCGGTAACGATCTCAGACCAGTCGAGATTCTGTGATTCTGAAGCTATGACTGCCATATCGATACACCTAATCGGAGCCGACGCGATTGAACTTAGGTGGACGCTTTTGAACGAAGGAATCGACACCTTCTTTAAAGTCGCCACGAGCAAGGCTCTCATCCATCCACGTATTGGATTCGACCATCGCGGGATGTAGTTCCTTGTTAAGGTGCTTATAAACCTGACGTTTCATATACATGAGCGAGTTAGGTGCGTTAGTTTCATTGATTTCATTCAAGAAGCTGACAGCGTCGTCTACGCATTCACCGTCCTCACATAGACGGTTCGCGTAACCTAATCGAAAAGCTTCCTCACCATTGATCTTCCGCGATGTCCAGAAAAGGTCCAGAGCGTTCGCGGGGCCGATCAACCGCGGGAGCATCCAACTGGTACCGTGTTCAGCGATCAACCCTCGCTGTGCGAACGACGTGGTGATCCGGGCGTTTCGGTCAATGAACCGAAGATCACAAAACGTCGCCCAACTGAACCCTAGACCGGCACACGCGCCGTTGATAGCCGCGATGAGCGGTTTGCTTAAACCTAAAAAATACGCGGCACCGATTTCGAAGTTCGGGTCATCGTCGGGATTACCTGGATCTGCGGCAAGGTGGCCGTAGGTGTTCCCTAAGCGTCGCCCGGCTTCACTCATTTTGCCAAGTGCGTTCATGTCGACACCAGAACAAAATCCTCGCCCTGCACCTGTTAATACGTTGCCGAGGATTGCGGGGTTTTGTTCTGAGCGTTCGAGTGCATGCCTGACTTCTGCTTGAGTCAAGTCTGTCAGTGCATTCAGTGTCTCGGGGCGATTGAGTGTGATGATTGCGGTCGCACCATCGACTTCGTAAAGGATTTCTTCGTATTCAAATTGATCAGTTGAGTCAGCCATTCCAATATACCGAATTTACTGTTGTTGTGTGCTTCAATTTTGCACGAGGCAACGCGCCTTCTTCCACCAAGTACGGTCGCGTTAGAGAGTAAGGGCGTCAATAAAATCGTGCGACTTTCACGCTGGATCACGTGCCTATGTCCGCACTGACGTCGTACCGCATTGTTGAACTTGGGAACGGTCCTGTAACGGGGATCGCTGGAATGATCATGGCGGATTTTGGCGCAGACGTGATCAAAGTGTCTCCGGTTCAGGGGGATCCCTTCCAATCGATGCCGTCGTATCCGATGTGGATGCGTGGAAAAACCGAGGTCCGGCTTGATCTTAGCGACCCGGTCGCGACCACGAAACTTTACGAGTTAATCACAGATAGCGCAGATGCTTTCGTGACGACATTGAAACCCGACAAGCTGAATCACCTAAGTTTGGACGAAGCGTCGATGCGACAAAACCGACCCAAGCTCGTGTGTGGGTACGTTTCAGGATTTGGATCGAGCGGACCCTACCGGGACTATCCTGGCTACGAGGGCGTGGTCGCCGCTAAATCTGGCCGTATGCTCAATTTCGCAGGTGTCGCTGATCGTGAAGGTCCAAACTACTCGGCCCTTCAGGTTGGTGTTCACGCGACCTCCCAAAGCGTTGCAGCAGCCGTAATGGCAGGACTAGACAATCGCGAACGCACGGGTCATGGCACGGTATTCAACACCTCAATCTTGCGGGGCATGATGCCGTATGAAATGGGCGTCATTAGCATGGCGCAACTACAAGATAAAGGGATCTTGCCACGCCCCAAAGTCCAGCGCGACCGTACAAAATCGATGCCAACACTGAACTACCATCCAGTGCGAACGAAGGACGGGAAGTGGTTGCAGCTTGGCAATCTGTTACCTCACTTACTTGATAACTTCCTGCGATCGGCAGGATTCGACATGGTCTTTAAGGACGAGAAGTACCGTGGTGATCCGATGAGGTGGGAGCGTGATGTTCTTGAAGAGTTCCGAGACCAATTGCTTGAACACATGCAGTCGAAAACGCTGGAGCAATGGACGGACCACTTTGTTAAAGACGGCGGCGTGGTGTCGCATGCATACCAAAGCACGCAAGATGCGCTCAGTGATCCTGACGTAGTTGCTAACGGACACTCGCAACGGGTGAATGGTGGTGTCCAGCTTGGTTTGGTCGCGAACCTCACCGAAACGCCTGGCAAAGTCGGTATTCCGCACCATACCGCAACGGTCGACCAGGTGGAATCGCGATCGGTCAAATCCACTCAAGTGGTCCAGGGGGATTCACCGCAGCGTCCGTTAGAAGGCGTAACGATCGTAGAAAGTGCCACAATCATTGCAGCGCCACTAGGCGCCGCCACGCTTGCAGATATGGGCGCGCGAGTGATTAAGTTAGAACCGATTGCTGGCGACCCATTTAGAAACATGATGAGTTCGCTCGGAGCTAGCAAGTGCAATACGGGCAAGGAATCCATCTGCCTGGATCTGAAAAGCCCAGAAGGACAAGCCATTGCTCAAGAGCTCGCGAAAAAAGCCGATGTGTGGATTCACAACTACCGTGTTGGTGTACCGGAAAAACTGGGGATTGGTTACGAAGAGCTATCCGCACTCAATCCGCAGCTCGTTTACATCTCTGCGAACGGCTATGGTCCGAATGGTCCGGGGGCGAAACGGCCGTCTACGCATCCAATCCCAGGAGCTGCGTTAGGTGGGGTAGTTTGGCAGATCGGTGGCTTACCTGACGAAGACGAACCTGCCGACAATGAATCGCTTCGTGAAACTGCGAGGAAATTGTTGCGTGCGAACGAAGTCAATCCTGATCCAAACACTTCAATGGTGGTCGCGACAACAGCAGTTCTAGGACTACATGCTCGTAGGGCAAACGGGAAAGGGCAAAAGATCTACATCGACATGTTCGGCGCAAACGCGTACGCTAACTGGGATGACTTCCTCTCCTACGAGGGCAAAGCTGAACGCCCACCCGTAGATCGCGGCGGATACGGTCTCAACGCGCTTTATCGCTTATATCGATGTGCCGAAGGTTGGGTCTTCCTTGGGGTGGTCAATTCGCGCGAAAAAGCGAAGTTGCAGGAAGCATTGGCGATTGATCTTGAATCGGCGGATTTAGAGGGATTTCTCGCGACGACGTTCCTCCAAAAATCAGCACAAGCGTGGGAGGCGGAACTGACACCACTCGGGATTGGCTGTGTGGTTGCGGATGACGCCGTACCGCCAGTTTGGTTTCTCAACGATGAGCACGCGAAAGCGGAACGCTTGCTAGTGCCCGCTCAGCATCCCGAATGGGGCGATTACTACCGGCTCGGACCGATGGTTGAGTTTGACGCGTCTGTTGACTACGCGGGTACGGAGTTAGCCGGAGGTAGCACCGTCTCATTGCTGAAGGAACTGGATTTCAGCGACGAGAGTATCGAAAAATTAATTACGGAGGGCGTTGTGCGTGCCGCCTGAGTCAGAATCGAAGGAAGGGTCGTGGGGATTCCGGAGTTTCCTTCTATTCATAGCGGTACTCATCGTCGCATTTATCGGCTGGCTCGTTTGGGCGATGATCGAATTCACGCCTACGGTCGAAAGAGATATCTCAAAATCTCTTCTCGCATCGCCGCTATTTCAACGGGGCGATTTTGCTCTAACGAATCAACCGTCTCGCTGCCGCACAGGTGATGAACTCAAAGGTAGCATCTCTGCAGGTTTGTATCAGTCGTTTCAAGCTGCTAACGACACGGACGTCGGTGACCTACAACTTCATCGATTTCAAAAAGAACGTCAGATTCTCGATGAGTCCCTTACACCGCGCCAATGGTCCCTAGAAATAAGGCGACCCGTGATGGCTATTTCGAATGTCGGCGTTTACGACACTCAGGCACTTGTATGCCTCGAGTTGTATGCGGCAAGCAGCAGGGGAATGTTTGTCACGCTTGAACATGTAGGTGCCGACTATTGGCGCATGATCGCAAACGAGCAGACATGGGAAGAGATTGATGAGAAGCCGGAGGAAATACCCGCGCTGACGATGCCGAGTCTGGATTGACTAGGCGCGTCCTATGGCGAGGCGTTCGGTCGTAAGAAACTCGTAACTTCGACGGATTGCTTCTAGCATGTCGGTGTCGCAAGCGTCGAGCTCAACGATCACCCATTCGAGAACGTTGGGATCTGCTGCGTTAACAATGTCCCCGATTTCAAGTACACCGTCGCCAACTGCGACATGTGCTTTACCTTGTTCGTTTGGACCGTCTTTGATGTGCAACAACGGTGCTCGATCTTTGACGTTCGCGACTTCCTGTGCGGGATCGCATGCTCCGAAATTCGCTGCCCAGTAAGTGTCTACTTCAAACTCGACGTCAGGACAGTTCTTGTAGAACGAGTGATACGGTAACTCGCCATCGACCGGAACGAATTCCCAATAGTGGTTATGTAGAAACAAGCGTAGGTCATGTACTTTCAGTGAGTCAGTGAGTGAATTGATCGTATCTACGGTGCGTTTGACACTGTCAGCATCTTTCACGTCATCAGGACCAAATCCAGCCGCGATCCGGTTAAGACCTAATGCTTGAATGATTTCAATTGCTTCGTTGATCTCCGTGCGATTAGCCCACGGATGGTGACTTGAAGAGATCTGCATTCCTAGGTCTTCTACCTGTCGTTTGAACGATTCTGGTGATTTCCCGAACAAGTGGAATGGTTCAACGCCACGATAGCCAATATTCGCGATGTCGCTGAGAACTTTGTCGAAATCGGTTTGACTCTCCTCGCGGAGCGCGTAGAGCTGAACGGAAATTGGTTTCATTGGTTTGCGTGGATGGCGAGCATTAGTGGGGCGGATTCTACGGTGGCAGCGAACGTTTCCTACGCTGAAACTCCTACCTCGGATTCTTGGATTGACTGTGAAGGAGCTGTTCTACTGCAGGCTGATTCGGAAACGAGCATAGTAAACACGTCCTGTTGGGTCGTGCGTGTAGTAGTCGTACGCGCCATCTACATTCACCCATGGGGGGTCCTTGTTTAAGAGATTCTTGATTCCTAATGCAAGTTCCGAACCGAGAAACTCCGGTAAATCGACGCTGTATTGCGCGTCAACGGTGGTCATACCATCGATCGTTTCCCAATAACCGATGTATGACGCGAGGAAATCGCTCTGCGGTCCTTCGTCCTGGTAGTCTGAAACCGAGAATGAGCTAATGTTCATCGCATGACGGTTCCGAGTCCAGTTCAACGAGTTTCGTATTCGATACTCAGGCATTGACCGCCCGATCGAATTGGTGATGTTCCTCTTTCCGAGACCGTTAGTAACCGTCCCGTCCGCTAGGGTTATGGTGTAGTCCGTTGCATAGTTCACTTCACTGGCGATTTCGAACCTTCCTAGATCACCTGAATCCCACGCATAACGGATCGAAGCGTCGAACCCGGTAACCGTGAGACTGGGCGCATTAAAGTACGAAGCGATCGTGTGGACAAGATATCCGTCCTCACGACGGATGACCTTGTCTGGGATACCTTCACCGATGGAGAAAACCGAAGGTACCCCATCACCGTCATGGTCATAGACGCCACACAGTGGCGGCGCGTTGATATCGTGATTGATTCCTGAGGGGCAGCGAAGGCTGTTATCGAGATCGACCAGACTTTGGTGCCTTTCACGCGTGATCAGGTTTTCGTATTCGTATCGATAGTGATCGAGCGATACCTGAAGTCCTGAGATTGTTTCGGATTCCCAACTCACGCCGATGTTAAACGCATCAGCAACTTCTGGTTCGAGCTCCGGATTACCATCACCGAGCGAGCTTCGATAGGCTAGTGAAGGCGCATTTGAAAAAGGATCACGCGTGTTTTCGAATAGCGTCAGACTACCGCCACTTTGTAGTAACGATGCTATTTTGTAGGAAGTGCCCCAAGAGCTACGAATCAATATCGACGGCGTGGCAGTGATGAGCGCACTCACTTTCGGATCAAAGGTGTCTGATCCACCAACACTGAACTTCTCATACCGGCCAGCTACACGCAATTCAATTCTCTCGTGCACAGCGGCTGAAGTTTCGGCGAAAAGCGCCCACGAACTTACGCTACTTGTCCAATCTGAATTGCCGGTCAAGAAGGAGAGGTTGAATCTATTAGAGTTTCTATCGAAATCGAAATCGGCAATTTCCTTTCGATATTGCACACCAATCGCAATGCCCAATGCGCCGTGTCCTAAATCCACACCTTCACCGGTTAGCATGAGATCCATTACTGTCTGCTCTAGCTCTGCGTCCCTCGTGCGCGTGCCGTGCAACCAGGTTAGTAACGAAGCGGGGTTTTGATATTTCCTTGCTGCTTCTATGACCGAGAGTTCTGGATTTGCAGCCCACGGATTGGCGTCATTCGTGTCCCACGCCTCTCCCGTGACGGGATCGTAGACGCTGGTTTGAAAGCTGTTGTAGTAGTAGCAACCACCGAAACCGAGATTTCCCGAACCAGCCGTATCCAAGATGGGATTGCAGTTAGGCCCACCGAGACCTCGAAATGCAAGGTCCATGCGGTCGGAACGCACGTCGGTCGGCAGAACCTGAGTGCCTTCGAATCTAGATCGGCTGAGGTTCGTAGTTAGAAACCACTCGCGGGCCTTGATCAAGATCTCCGATGTGGCTCCAAATTCGAATCGAGACCTATACGAAGTCGTGACTGAGTCCGTATCTACGGGTCGTGCACGCGTTGTAGAGCTTGCGGTTCCACCGAGTAGGCGTTGCAATGCTTGGTACTCGACTGGTTCATATCCACGTCGCGCAGCATCTAGCTGCAAGCCGAAGTGGTCTCGTTGAATGATCCTATAGGTGACATCAGGATACAGCGAATTGCCACGATACGATTCGTGGTCAGCAATGCTCCAGCTAGCCGACAACGTCGTCGTCGGCGAAGGGTTATAGCTTCCTTCTACGTGGAGCTTGTAGTTCTGCGTTGGTCGAATGATGTGAAAGAAACTCGAGTAGTCGTACACGCAGATGTTCGAAAAGCGTGGATGTATTCCGAGTGTTCCCATTCCGCCGTCAGCCGCAGCAACTTTCTCACACTCGAGATCTGGCAAGCTACCTGAGAATGACGAGGTATCGGGTCCGCCCTCGGGATGCCAATAGTTGGAATTAACTGGCGTTCCGGAACCGCCTTGATGCAAAGGGACGTATCTTCCCGGTTGCCCGAAACTCGAGAGCCCGGATCGCCCGTATCGCTCGAAACGGTCTGCGATCCGAAGTCCCTCACGATCCAGATAGCTCGCCGCGACAAGAAACTCGCCACTGTCAAGTGAGCGTCCATATTTGGTTGAGAGCAGTGTGTCTCGTTGTGTTCCCGTTTCGTGATCTGAACTGAACTCAAGTTCGGTTTCCCAGCCATGGAAGCCTGAGGACGTGAGAAAGTTGACGACGCCAGCGACAGCATCCGAACCGTACAGCGCGGAACTGCCGTCGCGAAGTACCTCTACTCGATCCAGAACGTTGTTTGGAAGGAGCGACCTGATATTCACGTAGCTACTTCCCGTCGCGTCAAAGTTGTCCCGTAGGAGTCGTCGACCGTTGAGCAGTATCAATGTTGCGCCGCTACCTAAGTTACGAAGATTGACGCTCGCTTGACCTTCGCTGTTGTCGCCGCCGACCCAATTCGACGCGGAATTACCCAATGATGCGGTATTGGCGGTCATCTGTGCGATGAATTCCTGAGCGTCGGTAGCGCCGACGGCATCCATCGTGTCCTTATCAAGAATGGTCAATGGTGAATGGGAATGACTCGTCGACGATTTGAGATAGGATCCAGTAACGATCAATTCTTCGACATGCTCATAGCTAGATTCGTCCTCTCGTTCCTCAATCTCATTCGCGTACGCGCCGGTCACTAGACTGGCTACTATTACGACAACCGAGAATCGGCTACACATCATGAGAGAGACTCGACGTATTGAATCAAGTTTCAAATCCAATGTGAGCCGCGCTAACTTCACGATTCGAAGCTTGTGCATTACCGCGCCAACATTGTGCACTGATCGATGAAGCGAGGCGGTACTCATATCGGTAATGCTTCGATTTGACATTGACGGGAAATGTTCAAAATAAAATCGCTATTGAATCAGATTAGCGTCAAATGTCTATCGAAATATACGGATATGGCGCAAGGAATGTGAGGTCAATAAGGCGACATGGCAAAGTTACGAATGGGGATGATCGGCGGTGGGGAACGATCGTTTATAGGCGCCGTACATCGTATCGCGGCGGAACTTGATGGCCAGATTGAGCTTGTTGGCGGTGCTTTTTCTAGTGATCCGGATCGATCGAGACGATCAGGTGAATCACTATATGGATTGACGCCCGAACGGTGCTACGGCTCTTTCGACGAACTACTAACGAGTGAAACGTCGCGAGTAGCGGATGAGAGGATGCACTTCGTCGTCGTCGCGACGCCAAATAACGTTCACTATGCCCACGCGAAAGCCGCATTAGAGGCAGGTTTCCATGTGATGTCCGACAAACCCATGACTTATAGTCTGGACGAGGCACTTGATTTACGTGATACCGTGGCGCGGACGAAGAAAGTATTTGGGTTGACACATAACTACACCGGCTATCCAATGATCAAGGAAGCTCGACATCTAGTCCGAGGTGGTGCTTTTGGAAACGTGCGTCGAGTCAACATAGAGTACATTCAGGGCTGGTTAGCCACAGCTGAGGAAACCGGCGGAAATAAGCAAGCAGAATGGCGAACAGACCCGGCTCGTTCTGGTGCCGCGGGATGTATTGGTGATATAGGTACCCATGGTGAGAATCTTGCAGAATACGTGACGGGGCTTCGGATCGAATCGCTCTGTGCAGATCTGACGACGTTCGTTCCGGGACGTCGCCTTGACGACGATGGCAATGTACTGTTGCGGTTCGAAGGTGGTGCGAAAGGTGTCCTCTCCGCAAGTCAAATCGCCGTTGGCGTCGAGAACGGTTTGACGTTACGAATATACGGCGAGATCGGAGGATTGGAATGGTCGCAGATGGAACCGAATTCGTTGATCGTCCGTTGGCCGGATCGCCCTTTTGAGGTTCGCCGAACGGGTGCTGCGGGCGTGTCGCCGCCGTCAATCGAAGCGAGTCGGATACCGGCAGGCCACCCTGAAGGCTTCTTAGAAGCGTTTGCGCTTCTCTATCGGAATTTCGCATCAGCCGTTCACGATGCGGAGTTGGGTAAGGAAATAAACTCAGAGGATTACGATTTCCCAAGTGTGAACGACGGTGTACGAGGAATGCAATTTATCGAAACCGTGGTAGCGAGTTCGAATCAAGGCGCGACGTGGCTTGAATTTCCTAAAGCCAGCTAGTTAGTATCCCACGCGTCAAAATTGAAGAGCGGAGTTGTCATTCAAGAGTGAAGCCTCGATTCAACCACTTATCGCATGAGCTAGTAGTGGCACTAAATCGCCTGTGTTCAAGGATAGCTGTCCGATGACCGATGTACTCATCGCATACGAGCGTCGGAAGTACCAAGTCCGAATATTCGGTTACCGATAGTGAGTGTTTCACTGGTGTACGAGTTTTTCCACGCGGTCAGACGGATATCTACGGTCGGTCTATGCGTATTAACAGCGATACTTTTTTCCACGTGTGGTTGGAACGTATCCGCTCAAAGTTCGGGTGTCCAACAAGATCGAGCAGCGTTAGTCGCGCTATATGAGGCAACGGATGGTGCGAATTGGTCAGTCAACACGAACTGGTTATCTGACGCACCAATCGGAGATTGGTACGGCGTAAGCACGGACTCGGCAGGTCGCGTTGTGAGTCTGTACCTCAAAGGACGACCGGGGAGTTTTGGTCGAGAGTCAACGTCTCACGGACTTTCGGGACGATTGCCGTCTGAGTTAGGCGACCTTGAGTACCTTACCACTCTGATCTTAGGAATCAACAGCATCAGCGGGGGAATTCCGAAGGAACTCGGCAATCTGACTCGGTTGACTCAGCTAAACCTAGAAGACAATAGTCTGGATGGGGATCTCCCGGTTGAAATCAGTCAGCTCCAGAGATTAACGACTCTCCGCCTCGCGAACAACCAGCTAACGGGGCGAATTCCTCCTGAAATCGGAAGTCTCGACAGGCTTACATCTCTCGATTTAAGTGGTAATAGGTTTACAGGGCGAATCCCAGCTGAACTAGGTCAGTTAACCCAGTTAACCATACTCTTGCTCGCCGAGAACTTCCTATTCGGGGACATACCGGATGAGCTCGGACTCCTAACGAAACTGCGACGCCTTGAAATTGACCGAAATAGCCTGTCGGGATCAATTCCCGATTGGATCGGTGATCTCGAAGACTTGACGTACCTGTCTGCGTGGGACAACAACCTAAATGGCGAAGTTCCAGCGAGCATCGGTAACCTGAGCGAATTGACTGAGCTGGATCTTGCTTGGAACTTCATCACCGGTTCGCTGCCCAGCGAGATCGGAAAACTTGAGAAACTAGAGTTTCTTGATGTTAGTCGAAACGAGCTTAGTGGTCGGATTAATCCGCAACTCACGAAACTCTCAAACCTCGCATTTCTAAATCTCAGCGACAACGATTTGGTCGGACCAGTAATTTCGGGATTACGGAACATGCCAAATCTACAAATTCTGTATCTCCGTAATAACAATCTTTCAGGGCCAGTTCCAACTCGATTTGTAGACGCACCGAATATCCTGCTCTTCAGCATCAGCGGTAATCAAGTCTGTATTCCAGGTACACACAGTTTCGTCTTTTGGTTAGAGAGCGTGCTAATCCACGACATATATTCGTTGACATTCTGCAATGCAACAGATCGGACGATATTAGAGAGGTTTTTCGAGGACACGGATGGCGACAGTTGGACGGAAGCAATCGGTTGGGGGGACGCAGACGTAGCGTTGGAGCGGTGGTACGGCATCGAAACAGACTTGCTAGGTAGAGTCGTTTCCATGGATCTTGGCAGCAATGGATTGGTAGGAAAGCTACCGTTGGATTTAGGGTACCTCTCACAACTCAGGAGCTTGAATCTACAGGATAACCGACTAGAAGGTCGCTTACCGCTTTCATTGCGTCGAACCGGATTACGCGCATTTCAATTTACGAATACAGAACTGTGCGTACCGTTAGAACTTGAATTTAAGTCTTGGTTAGACGAATCAGTCGAATATGAAGGGACAGGTCAGGCGTGTGACCCGCTAACCGAGCGCGACGTCATGACTATGTTTTACGAAGAGACGGAAGGCAATTCTTGGTCCGAAGCGTCGAACTGGCTCTCCGATGAGCCCCTCGATGAATGGCATGGTGTAACTGTAGACGAAGACGGTCAGGTGACGTCGATAGAAATCGCGGGAAACAATCTAACGGGCACCATTCCACTTGAGCTTGCGCAACTGTCTAGGCTTCAGACGCTCAATCTCCAATTCAATGCGTTAAGTGGTTCGATACCGTCCGAACTAGGTGAGTTAACCCATTTAACGTCAATCAATCTCGGGTTTAACGGTCTTCACGGGTCTATTCCCGATGAACTTGGTAATCTCACGAACCTTACTCATCTCAACCTTTCATATAACCGTTTGTCCGGTGCGATTCCACCCGAATTAGGTAATCTTCAGAATCTCGGAACCTTAGAGCTTTCTGGGAATATCCTCGTAGGGACCATTCCCCCGGAAATTTCGAACCTCTCAAACCTTGAGATTCTCTCCCTCGGACAAAACCAGCTTCAAGGTCGAATTCCTGCTGAACTAGGTGAACTACAAAATCTAATTGCCCTTCGTGTCCAGGTCAACGGCTTAAGCGGAGCAATTCCGATGGAGTTAGGTAATCTCACGGAACTAGCAAGTTTATGGTTGAGCAACAACGATTTCACAGGTGAGGTCCCGATGCAGATCGGTTCACTTACTAATCTGCGGTCATTAACCCTGGATTTCAATCGACTTAGTGGGGAGATCCCTGAAGCGTTAGGAAACTTAAGTCAGTTGCAGCGTGTTAGGCTCGGTTACAACAGATTCGAAGGCGAAATCCCTAATGAGTTTGGCAACTTAACACAGATGAGATCACTTTCGGTGGCAGGAAATCGACTGTCGGGAGAGATTCCTAGTGAACTCGGTCATCTTGACGAGATCGAGGAGCTGTACCTTCAATATAACGAATTGTCAGGTGAAATCCCTTCCGAACTCGGTGATTTGACCAGCCTTCAAATACTCGAGTTAAATGACAATGACCTGTCTGGTCAATTACCAAACGATCTCGGTAACTTGACGTCGCTTGAGAGTCTCTATCTACATGAGAACGACTTCACAGGTTCGATACCGCCGGAATTCGGCGGACTCACGCAACTTAGGAATTTCACCCTGAGCGGAAACAGAGCTTTATCTGGTCCAATACCTATCGAACTAACAGCACTCTCGCGGATCGAGGTGTTTCTGACGGTAGACACCGATATTTGTCTTCCTGCGGACACAGCTTTTGCAGAGTGGTTGATTCGCGTCTATCAGCGCAGGATTAGCAGTTGCGAGTCTCGTGGACCGCTTCTCGCCTTCTTAACTCAACCGGTGCAGTCTCATGAGTTCCCTGTACCGTTGGTTGCCAGCGAAAGAGCGTTATTACGCGTATTCCCCAATAATTCGGATGCCGCGAATTTGTCAATCCCGGACGTTCGTGCGCGTTTCTATCTTGATGACCAGGAAATTCATTCAGTGGATATTTCTTCGAGAGTGCTAGCTACGTCCACCGCAAATCCAGGAAATCTGGAAAGTTCAGCTAACGTCGAGATTCCTGGGTCAGTGATGCGCTCGGGCTTGGAGCTCGTGATCGAAACCGATTCCGTCGCGGATGCCAATTCCAATGCTCAAACAATGAGCGAGACGCGACTACCAATCGAAGTACATGAACTACCTGACTTCGAGTTGACGCTAATACCGTTCGTTGAGGAACACTCAACTGACCATTCAATAGTCGATTTGGTCAATGCGATGGCGGCGAACCCGTACGAACATGAACTGTTTGAAGCGACGCGTACCTTGCTACCCATCGCTAATCTGAACGTCACGGCTCACGAACCCGTCGTTTCTTCGAGCGTGGACGCGGTCGCGCTACTCGTCGAAACCTCAGTAATTCGGGCGATGGAAGGTGGAACAGGGTATTACATGGGCATGAAGTCTGAAATCGCAGGTCCGGTATTGGGTGTCGCTTATATTCGTGGGCGTGACAGTTTCTCTAGACCGCTCTCCGATACGATCGCACATGAATTAGGGCACAATCTCAGTCTAAGGCACGCGCCTTGCGGTGGTCCCGCCGGGGTCGACGGTTCATTCCCATACGAAGATGGTTCTGTAGGGACATGGGGGTATGACTTCAGGGGTAGTGGGTCAGTGGTTCAACCTTCCAGACCTGATCTAATGTCCTATTGCGACCCGAGCTGGATTAGTGACTATCACTTTTCTAACGCCTTTCGTTATCGATTATTTCTAGCGCACGATGAGGAGCAAACAATCTCTGCAGCTAGACGATCATTGCTAGTCTGGGGTGGACAACACCCAAGCGGTGAGATCGTGCTAAATCCGTCTTTTCTTGTTCACGCACCTACCAGACTTCCAGATACTCGCGGTGAATTTGAGCTTAATGGTCTTGATTCCAGAGGTGAACTATTGTTCTCTGTGAACTTCGACATGCAAGTCGTCGCTGATAGCGAGAGGCACAAGAGTTTTGCCTTCGTGATTCCGCTCGAATCAGTTTGGGAACGTGACCTACATGCAGTTGCACTAAATGGACCGGATGGAACGACGGCGATCGATGTAGATGGTGGCGCATCGATGTCGCTAATACGTAATCCAATTACACGTCAGATTAGAGGCATTCTTAGTACGCCAAGGGACGCTCCCACTGAGCGAGTTGAAGATATCGTCGAACGCGCCTCGGCGCGAGGTTTGGAGGTTCTGTTTAGCCGCGGCTCATCCGACGCAGCTATCTCGAATCGGTAGAGCACGACGTCGAGGAAGTACGAACCTCACAGACCGGCTAGTGCTAAAGAGCACATCAATTAGCTGCTGCAAGACGGTCCGACCATGCGCTCTTAAAAACGCACCAAATACGATGAGCACTCGGGCTAGCGATATTCTGCGATATCGTGGGATGAACATACGCGCAAACCGATAATTTCGAGCTATCAATAAAGGGCAGCTTGGCATGAAGACACTTCGAGGTCCAGCGATTTTTCTTGCGCAGTTTATGGCTGACGAGGAACCGTTCGACAATATTGAATCAATGGCGACTTGGGCTAGTAATCTTGGTTTCAAAGGGATTCAAGTACCGATCGGAAATCCAAGTTTTATTGATGTTGCCAGAGCAGCGGAAAGCAAGGACTATTGCGATGAGCTCCGTGGTAAAGTGGCAGAACACGGAGTTGAGATTACGGAGCTATCAACACACTTGGAGGGTCAGCTCGTAGCAGTTCATCCGGTGTATGACGAGCTTTTTGATGGTTTTGCCCCTGAGGCAATGCGAAAGAACCCTAAAGCGCGAACGGAATGGGCGATCAATCAAGTCAAACTTGCTGCTAAAGCGAGTCAAAACCTAGGCTTAACAGCACATGTCACGTTCTCAGGTGCGTTCCTATGGCCGATGGTCTATCCTTGGCCGCAGCGTCCGTCGGGGTTGGTTGACGCTGGATTCGAGGAAATTGCAAAGCGTTGGCGTCCAATATTGGACGTATTCGAAGAGTGCGGTGTCGATTGTTGTTATGAGATACACCCAGGCGAGGACCTACACGACGGTGTCACGTTCGAGCGTTTCCTTGTTGAAGTCGACGATCACCCGCGTGCGAACATCCTTTACGACCCAAGTCACTTTGTTTTGCAGCAGCTTGACTATCTGGCGTTCATTGATATTTACCACGAGCGCATAAAGATGTTCCATGTAAAAGACGCTGAATTCAATGCATCTGGTAAGCAAGGCGTCTATGGTGGCTATCAAGATTGGGTGGATCGCGCAGGACGTTTTCGATCGTTAGGTGACGGTCAGGTGGACTTCAAGTCGATTTTCTCAAAGTTCGCGGCGTATGACTTTGACGGTTGGGCAGTGCTCGAGTGGGAGTGCTGCTTGAAGCATCAAGAAGACGGCGCTCGTGAAGGGGCCGAATTCATAAACGAACACATCATCCGAGTCACCGAGAAAGCGTTCGATGACTTCGCTTCGTCTGGCACAGACGAGAACGCTAATCGTCGCGTCCTAGGTCTCGGCTAAGTCACTCATTCACATTTAGTTCGAGTACCAAATGACAGAACTCGTCGTAGCTAGCTCACGCCTACACGACTTCATCTCAATCACGAAACCTCGCGTCATTCTTTTGATGCTTGTGTGTTCGCTCGTAGGTATGTTGCTCGCTACGCCACCGGTGCCGCCGATCTCTTTAATGGTTTTCGGCATTCTTGGTATCGCGCTTGTTGCAGGATCTGCGGCAGTTATCAATCATGTCGCGGATGCACAGATTGATCGCACGATGGCACGTACCGATGCACGTCCGATCGCAACAGGGCGGATTCGCGCGCGCGAGGCGCTCGCGTTCGCCGCAATCCTTGGCGCTTCGGGGTTGGTGATATTGTTTTTCTTCGTCAATCCACTGTCCGCATGGCTGAACTTCGCCTCATGGATTGGCTACGCCGTAGTGTACACAATGTATCTCAAGCATGCGACGTCGCAGAACATCGTGCTGGGAGGGCTATTCGGCGCAGCTCCACCGCTCTTGGGCTGGACTGCGGTAACGAATTCGATCTCGTTGGACCCGGTTTTGCTAGTTTTGATCATCTTCGTTTGGACGCCGCCTCACTTTTGGGCATTGGCACTCGATCGAAGAGATGAATATGCGAAAGCGCGGGTACCGATGCTTCCGAACACGCATGGTGTTCAACATACGACGAAGCAAATCGTTTGGTATACCTTGGTGCTCGTTATTGTTAGTGCAACACCAAGTCTCTTGGGTTCGAGCGGATTGGTATATCTATGCGCTGCCGCATTACTTGGTGGCGCGTTTTTAGCATTTTCGGTGGCATTGCTAAGACGGCCGTATTCAATGCTGAGCCGACGCACGTTTAGATACTCAATCGTCTATCTAAACCTATTGTTTTGTGCTGTCCTATTGGACCACTTCTTAATTGTGTTCGGCGTTTTAGCTTAGCAAGGTAACGTGGAGTGAGCGGATCTCTATTGCCTAGTTGGATGTGAGAAGCGGCAGATACGCTCTTCTAGCCACCCACCAAACGACCTACGACTTCATTCAGTCGAATATCCAGAGATTCACTCCGATCCTCTTGAAACTCGACGGTACCTTGTTTTAACCCACGATCACCAATAGTCACACGATATGGGATACCCATAAGTTCCGCATCGTTGAACTTCACACCTGGACGTTCATCTCGGTCATCCCAGAAAACTTCAATTCCAGCTCTTCGACATTCGTGATAGAGGTCGGAAGACGCTTTCTCAACAGCATTCGAGCGGTGTTGGTTGATGGTAACAACGTGCAGTGAAGCTGGCGCCACACTTTTGGGCCAGAGGATGCCTTTTTCGTCGTGACATTGTTCTACCACGGCGGCAACAAGACGTGACACCCCTAATCCATAGCAACCCATCGTCGGAAACAGATCTTTGCCATCAGACATTTGAACAGTCACGTTCATAGCTTCCGTGTACTTTCTACCTAGCTTGAATATGTGTCCTACTTCGATCCCACGGGTAAACGAGAGAGGTCCGCTGCCGTCTGGCGCTTGGTCACCTGGCTGGACGTTTCTTAGATCTTCGACTCGACCTTGTGGCGCATCGCGTAACCAATTCACACCGGTCAAGTGAAAACCGTTCTCATTTGCACCACAAACGAAGTCAGAAAGCACATCGGCGCTCCGATCGACGATATACGGTACGCCTAAATCGACGGGTCCGATCGAACCGGGATCAACTTTCAACGACATACTGATCTCGTCGTCGGTAGCGAATTGAAGGGGAGCCACGACGCCGTCTACGTGTGCAGCTTTGATTTCGTTGAGCTGATGGTCACCACGAAGGATCAACGCGACTAACGAATCCGTACCATGAACCATTAAGGTTTTCACGCATCGAGTCGCAGGGATCCCCAGTAACTCACTAACGTCCTCGATAGTTCTGGCGTTAGGCGTTTCAACGCGCGTAAGGGATTTCTGTGGTTCAGCACGTTGGCTATCGACGAGCGCTTCAGCCCGTTCGACATTGGCGCCGTAACCGCTATTAGGTGAATAGGCAATAAGGTCTTCACCGGAATCCGCCAATACATGGAACTCTTCGCTGTCGCTACCTCCCATCAAACCCGAATCCGCCTGTACGGATCGATAGCGCAAGCCAATTCGCTCAAGGATTGCAGAATAGGCGTCGTGCATAG
>JAPOVY010000129.1 GCA_026707905.1 Gammaproteobacteria bacterium
GTTCTACCGGACCTATGGCGACTACCAAGATGGTTGCCACTACACCCTTCAAAGTGGTATTGCCATACGCGGTTGATTTACATGGCGATGGCAGTCGTTTATGCGAGCAGACATCAAGTACAGAAGTCGCAACTGATTGGCGAACTACGTGATGAACTTTACGGCCAAGATTTCGAACACGCTGAATTCGCGAAATCACGACTGTTGCTGAGGAAAGGGGATCTATTCGCTGAGCCGACACGGTTGCTTCAAATTGGATATCGCCTGATACGACTCTATGAACGTATCCATAACAGGGGACTACGTAAACGCTGCGTTGACGACATGCTGGAACGAATACGGTGGGAACTTGCTAGTTCAAGTCATACGAGCATCTCGCCTGTTAGTGGGTTTCTAAACATCCTCGCATTGTGGCTTCATGATCACGACGACATCGACGCGCAGCGTGCTTTTTCAAAACTCGACGATTGGATGTGGGAGGATGAGATTCGCGGAATCCGTTTAACGGGTGCCCGAAGTGCTTCGTGGGATACTGGATTCAGCCTACAGGCGCTCGCAACCGTCCAGACCTACAAAGGTTTGGCAGCATCAACGAAACTCGGTATGGACTTTCTGAAATCGCAACAAATTACCGAAAGTTTCGATGGATACGAAAACGCGTTTCGAAATGACCCTAAAGGAGGTTGGTGCTTTGCCGGTATTTGGCATGGTTGGCCCGTGTCCGACTGTACAGCCGAAGCGATACTCGGAATACTCTCGATTGAACCGCGAACATGCGATTCCCGCATGTACTCGCAAGCGATCGAGTTTATGTTGCGATGCCAGAATAAGAATGGGGGATTTGGAAGCTATGAAGCGAATCGGTCACCAATTGATTTAGAGTGGATGAATCCGGCTGAAATGTTCGGCGAATCAATGACGGAGAAGTCTTACGTCGAATGTACGGCTTCGTGCTTAGCGGCGCTTGCTGATATCGATAAGCATTACCCCAAGCTATCGAACCCCAATTTGAAGGGCGCGATGAACCGAGGAAGTGTTTGGCTTCGTCGAGAACAGAACGACGATGGATCGTGGCGGGGCGTTTGGGGTGTGCAGTACATTTATGGGACGATGTTCGGAATTCGCGGGCTTCTCGCAACAGGTGCTCCGGAGAGTGATCCGGCTGTTCGAACCGCTGCCAATTGGTTGCTGGCTCGACAACACGCGGACGGAGGTTGGGGTGAACACCACTCAGGGTGTCAAACGGCGGAGTTCGTGGATCATGCTGAGAGTCAAGTCATACAAACTGCTTGGGCTCTCATCGCGCTTTTGGAGTCGAACGATTCGAACTGGACCGCTATTTCTCGCGGGATCCAATATCTTGTCGATTCACAAGCCAATGACGGAACTTGGCCTCGACAAGACATGGCAGGTGTGTTCTTTCGGACTGCGTTATTAGATTACGTACTGTATCGCCAATATTTCCCGCTTCATGCGCTCGGACTCTATGAACGGCGTCGACGATATCGACAAGAACTTACAGCCCAAAATTCTGTTGAATCAGAAGCCGAAACCATGTCGCAAGCGCACGGCCATTGAAGCACCACTCTGCTTAAAAAACGTGATCGAAGTGCTCGTCATCCTCGATAGAGGAACGTGTGATCGCGAATGAACAAGAATGAACGCGGGACTTAGTTGCTCCTAGAGACCTTCCGAAACTGCGATTAAGCTAGGTTTCAAACGATCAAATATCCACTTCAATGCAACGTTCGACCGAATCGCAACAGGTGTCGTTGCAACCGTCGCGTAAACCTGGCGACGTGAGATCTTGACATCGTCTCCACGACGAAAACCAGGATTCGAGTTGATGCGCCTTAACGTCAACACCGCAAGGCCAATCGTAATTACAAGAAACGCACGCACTCCGCGCTCACTCACTGGAATCAATTCCACGTACCGAATTGCCGCTTCAAGATCTCTTTGAGCAACTCGAACGACGTGCATGATTCTTCTTTCGAGACTCGTTTCAAACTCTTCGGCGGAATCTCGACTTCGTGTGTTCAAGATTCGACGAGGTAACCACGTCACGCCTCTGCAACGATCCTCCCGATGATCTTTGAGGATATTCACCAATTGGAGCCCTCGCCCAAATCTGACGGATAACTGAGACAGTTCATCACGTTGTTCGCTAATTGCTGATGAATAGTCGCTGAGAACATCCGTAATCATTTCACCAACGACTCCGGCGACGTAGTAACAGTAACGCTCGACGTGTTCCATCGTCGGAAGTCCAGTCTCACCTGTTTCAACAAACTCTGACATTCCGTTACACATGATTTCAATGCATCGTTCGATCGGTTTACGTTGACCGATTGGTAGTTTTTTGTGGAAGTCGATGACGGAACTAGCGTTTTGGGCAAGATCCCTTTCACCTGGATTCGTCGCTTCCGATAAAAAACCTGCAAGTTCGTGCGCGAATGAGTCGCTTGCAGTCTGACGTTGGACAACCTCTGCAAAGCGACCGAGGAAGTCTCGTTTCCGCGAAACGTCAAGCGTGGGTTCGTCCTCGATCGTGTCAGCAATACGACACAGTAAATACGCGTTACCGATTACGTGACGAACCTGTGTTGGCAGGAGAGGAATGGTTAACGCGAAGGTCCTCGATACGTGTTCTAACGCGTTTCTCTGGTACTCGAGATACGGATCGCGGTCCGCATGGTGATCCAGTTCAGATTGAATCGAACGCTGAATGCTGATTCCTGCAAGAAATTACTTTAAGTAGCTATATTTAACGGTATCGTCATGTTAAAAGTCAAATATTCGCCTTTATTTCACATAAAAGACACTAACGCGAAAGAACTGTCCGATAATCTTCTGTAATTACGTATCTTCTTCCGTTTCTCAATTCACCGTGTAGTCGGTGCCAAGAGCTGAGATGACCGAAAAACTGAGAGACGCGTAAGAGCCTATCGATAGGGTTCATGATCTCGAAAGCTGCGTAGACGGTGAGAACCCGCGAGCTACGCGTGTCTTCGCCAGGGTTGCTGGCGTGGTAAAAACCGATCTCGAGATGTGCTTGCGGTCAAAACGCTCTATCGTCCGATATTAGGAAGCTGCTATCGTTAAGATGAAATCGAGCCCATGAAAGCAATTGGAGCGTCATCGCTAATGCGACAGACAGAGGCGTGAAAGAGAAACCAATTTACTGTATTTTCGCCGATCTCGCTTCACGCATCTGATTCACTCATCTTGAATCGAGTCGCGAACTCTTCCTCTAAGTAGATTGATGGTCAGACTACCAATTTACTCGGTTAATTAGTATGGATGATCTGAATCAGCATCGCCAAAGGAACGTGCGGTTCGTCCAAAGTTCGGCGTCTTTCCAGTAGAACGCTATCCGTTCCCTACTCTGTTTCTGTCGTCGGCTCTAATGTTCTCTCGAAGTATGCGCTCAAGCGATGCCATGTGTCCTTCGCCGGTTCACGGTTTGTGTCAGCATCACGTTCTACGTAGAGCCAGAATCCGTGTTGCACTGGATCGTAGATATGTATGTCGTTCGGAATACCCGCTTCGTTGAGAGCAGCGACAAACGCGTGTACCTGCTCTACCGGAATCCCTCGATCCTGACCCGCGAAGGTACCAAAAATCTCGTGGTCGATCTTCGCTAGTTCTGTGGGATCCGCCAAGAGTTGACCATAAAAGATCGCAGTACCATCGTGATGTTCACCTCCAAGTGCAAAGGAAAGCGCAACACCTCCTCCGTAGCACCACCCGATAGTCGCGACTAGACCATTTGAGTCTTGTCGATTCTTTAGATAAGCGACCGCAGCGTTGAGATTAGCGATTATTTCTTCAGGATTACCACGAGTCTCCCGAACCAAGGCCATGTTCTCTTGTGGATTGGAACCGGTGCGACCTGAATACAGATCTGCGGCGAGCGCAATGTAACCTTGAGCAGCCAATGCATCTGCGACCCGCCTTACGCGATCAACAAGCCCGTTCCACTCATGAATCAAAATGACCGAGCCATGTCGTCCTTCGCCTTGTGGCTCTGCGAGATAGCCTTGGGCAGCACCGTAATACTCGAGCGGTTCTCCCGTCGGCTCAACGCCGCCACCTTCAATGACGTCAAGGATATTTGAATTGCTCTCGCCATGAGATAACGCTGGCACAGCGAAGCAGCAAACAACCAGTAGAGTTTTTAGGAGACGAAGAAGACTCACCGTAGATTCACTCCTTAGCTCAATTGCGCGAGGAACTTTACGAAGTACGCTTATATCCGTTGATTCTACTTATGTCGATTCGAAGTCCTCATCCGAAACTCATTCTATTCAGTAATACTTTGAGTAGGCGTGTTAATCCGACGTTTATGGAATTCGATCTTTCGACGGCCAACGAATCACCCTATGCGTCATCACTCCAACCGAGCTAAATAAGACGAGAAAAGGACTACCGCTCTAATGCATTTCTAAGGCTTACCTCATTGTAAATTTCAGTTATTCGACTTGCGTTTCGCTCGCCGACTTCCTTGTAGCACTCTATCAAAATGTCCATAGCATCTTCTTGACCCGATAGAAAACTCCATAGCTCTTGTCCTATAAGCAACTGTTTAGACCCGCTCGAAAGATCCAATATCCCTTTTTCAGTCCAATGGCTATAGGACTTCGGTTCATACGGGTTATAGGGAATCCCAATAATCGATCTTATCTTCGATTTGGGTTCTTCATAAAGGAACTTTGCAGCCCATGTTAAAAGCGTCCTCTTGTACTTATCCCAATCGCTAGTATTTGGTTTGGCCGTCTTTAGATCGATCATATATACAACATTATCTTTTTCTAACCAAATGTCGACTTTCGTTGAACTAACTTTAGTCGTTTGGCCTGTACGACAGACTTCTCGGATTTCCTCGATCTCCTTATCATGATTTGGCCGTCTAGCCTGCATGGAGAGACTATTCAGGATTTCACTAATCCTAGTCTGAGCCTGAACCGTTATTGTTTCACTTAGCTTTTTCTGCGTGTGAACTACATCAAATTCATCTGGTGCTATCAACTTGGCGACAATTTCATGGTATCCACCGAGTGCTGTACTGACTGAATGTGTAAGTGAATAGAGCGCAGTTCTATCTTCACCAAGCAGTGCGCTTTGAAATGGGATATTCACTCCTTCCAAATCAAATTTGACAAGCTTTTCTTGGAACTTCTTGTGTAGCGATTCAGTTAGTTGAATTTTGTCAATGGTCATAACGCCTCTCTTTACAATGAAATATACTCTCGGAATAAAAACCTTTAATTCCTTCGGCTCTATTTAGTACGGGCCGTTTGTACTGATATTCTATCTGAAGTCCTGATCGATCGATTATTTCCGGATACAAATCGAATTTATCGTTAACAACGATAAAAATGTTGGCCGATTTTTTTAATAACGTACTACAGTTTGTTAGTACCGTCACGATACCGTCCACATACGAGGTGCGGGCTTTTGATCCAGATCCACCCGATAAGGGACCGATCTCGTGCTTGTCTTTCCGTGGCAACCTATACAACTCATACGCGTAAGCATGTTGTTCATGATAGTCAATAATGCCAACATATGGTGGGCTTGTCATGATGCCCGATATACCTTTTTCGCGCACTAGCTCCGCCAACTCGGGTTGCTCCTTACTGATCTCGCGATAGATATCTAAAGTTCGTGCGTCACCTTCGATGCAAAACTGAACCGTATTGGTTCGCAAGTTACTAAATTCAGAAAGACGCTTCAGAGTATCTCGACTATACCGTCTCCACCAACTTAGAGAAGAAAGAAGCGGTTTACATATTTTGTAGTGTTTCTTGCAGTAGTAGGGCTTTGTAACAGGTTCGTACAATGTGGCTAAATCAGAGTGTTTTGTCGCACGACAACTCCTCACCGTTCTACTTAGAATAATCCGCAACATTTGACGCTCTGGGCATACTTCAAAGTTCTCGATAGTCCGAATCGCAGAGCTAACCTCTGCTTGAACTGAGGGAGCCAGCCATTTATTTAAGAAGTCTGCATTCAAGACCGATCTATATTCTGTATCAAAGTACGCGCTCATTTTCTTCATATACCATTTCGTAAAGGTAGCTACGTGTTTACTACTATATTCGTTTTCATCAATTTCACCATTTCTGATTTTTCGTTGAAATTCTGGTTTAGGAAAGTATTCACGATTTATTTCCGATAAATGTGAGGAAATCACTCGATCTAGATTGTTAATCGATCGAGAAACATCATCCAATCGTATCTTCTCTTCAACGAGTGCGATCATATACGCGAGTTTTTCAAGTGACACCTTACTTAATTTAGCATTCGTAATAGCACAATTGAAGCTTGAAATATCTACACCTACCGAATGCAAACCAAGCTCATTGGCTTGTACCAATGTAGTACCACTCCCGGAAAACGGATCTAGCACAATATCTCCTGGCTCGAAGTAAGTGTTCTTCTTGTACGCGTCTTTGTGGGAATCTAGAAAGTACTCCACTAATTGTGGAATGTACTTTCCTTTATAAGGATGCAAACGGTGTACGTGCTTAGTCGTCTCCGATTCGCTGTATTGATCAAAAGACAGGTGCCAATGTAAATCTTTCCCCAGTCGATCCTTATATAGTTGCTCGCGCTTATAGCTTCTCGATGTATAGTACTCTTCAAGATCTACTGGATCCAATAATGAACGACCTTCGTACGTCGCTACTGGGATACGGTTGTACTGAATGAGATACTGTATATTTGCTTCTGAGACCTTCTTTCCTGTGTACTCAGTTGCCCAATTGCTCGCCTCGATCGTATTAAGCAAGTTCTGTCGATCTTCGAGGATGTTCGGTTCAGTTTTGGTCTTCACTCTTTCCAATCCGTATAAATAGGTACGTCCAAGAACTATTTGCATTCAAGCAACATACGAGAATCTTAAGTACCTTCACGTACCACGCTGAATCCGTTTTCAAGTCACTCAGTCACCAACTATATTGATACATGCTTACACCTGGTTTAGGAACTAACTGATTCATCTAACGTAACAACAACGATTATCGCTTTACTTCGGCATTTTGCGCGCGATCACGCAAACAGTGATCCATGAGAACGAGCGCCGCCATTGCTTCCACGATCGGCGTTGCTCGGAGGCCAACACAGGGATCGTGCCGTCCGGTTGTGCTAACGGTTGTCACATCACCACTCTTATTCTGAGTCTGCCCTTCTTTCGCAATACTCGACGTTGGTTTAAGCGCGACGCTCAGAGTGATGTCCTGACCCGATGCAATGCCACCAAGTACACCACCCGCGCTATTACTAACGAAACCAGATTCATCCATCTCATCGCGGTTTTCGCTGCCACGAAGTTCAACGACGGAAAACCCCTCTCCGAATTCGACGCCTTTTACCGCGTTGATACCTATCATCGCTGAAGCAAGATCTGCATCAAGCTTACCGAAGACCGGTTCACCCAACCCGACTGGAACGTTGGTAACAATGAGGCCGATTCGAGCACCAATTGAGTCGCCAGCTTCACGTAACTCGTCGATCAGCTGTTCAATCTCACGCACGAGCTCAGCATCAGGACAAAAAAACGCGTTTTTTTCGATCTCGTTCGCATCGAACTTTTTGGCTTTCAACGATCCTATTTGCGCTAGATATCCACGGATTTCCGTACCGAACTGTTCACGAAGGTACTTTTTCGCAATCCCAGCTGCGGCTACACGCATGCTCGTTTCTCTAGCGGAAGCGCGCCCGCCTCCACGATAATCGCGGAAACCGTATTTCTTCGTATACGTGTAGTCGGCATGCGCCGGTCGAAACACGTCCTTGATTGCGGTGTAATCTCGACTGCGCTGATCTTCGTTTTCTATCAGCAAGCCAATCGGCGTACCAGTGGTTTTACCTTCAAAAACTCCCGAGAGAATACGAACTTGATCGTCTTCACGACGCTGTGTCGTGTATTTTGATTGGCCCGGTTTCCGTCGATCAAGGTCACCTTGTAAGTCAGATTCACTCAATTCGAGACCAGGTGGACAACCATCAACGACGGCACCAAGCGCTAATCCGTGACTTTCACCGAACGTCGTAACGCGGAATAGTTGCCCGAAAGTATTACCCGCCATGTTTCAGCCGTTGGCAAGTCGTTCGACTAGCGGGAAACCTGACGCATCAGGCTCGGAACAACCACTTCTACGCGGCTCAACTTTCGCCCTTCGACGGGAATCAGCGGTCCGACGCCCATCGCCTTCGGTTCAAATGAAGATTGTTCCGCGAGCAACTCGGCGACCTCTTCCGCACATCGACCACTTGCTTCGATGAGTGGATCAGCAGAACCGGGAGCATGCATGTGGCATACGACGTAAACATCGCTTGCGAGCAGGCTCGACAGCTGTTCGGCAATGTCGCTAATCACCGCCTTGCCTTCGGCATCGATCGACCCATCACGTCCAGGCGTAACATTGCGAATAACAGCAATTCCGGTCGCACTGAGCGAATCTGCAAAACCTTGATTTTCGTCAAAGGTTACTGGCGCATTCGGCGATACGACCTCGATATGAGCATTAACCCGTTTATTTCCTCGCTCGACGACGTACAACGCTACGAGCGTTTGATCTGAATCATCTCCTAACACGTACGCCGCGTAGGATTGTTGACGATCCGGAGCAGAGAGGCTGCGTACGCGGAATATTTGACTCGCCCAAATTGTCGCTCGACCACAATCCGGACCTTCACAAGAAAATAACATCGTGCCACCTAGCCGGTCAAGCTGGGACGTATGCCATCGAAGCGCGTCCTCGCGACTAACGCCTCGAGGCATTTCGTAAGTGATTTTCTGACCTGACCCAATAAAGCGAACAGAGCTCTCGAACGACACATCACGTTTTATCTTGTCGACAGAGGCATAGATAAAGTCGTACGCGCCCTCGATCGGACCATATTCAATGATGGTTGATGCTGTATATCTAGTCAGTATATTACTGTCAGAAGAGCCTGGAACGTCGGCTAATAATCCAAACGAACCAAGGGTAAGGACACACGAAATGAGGCGTTTCATACTCGTATTGGATTATAGGGAGAGGTTGGGTTTTGAGGGATGTCGGACACTCACGCAGAAACGATGGATTCGACATCGGGCTGTTGTTGTGACGTCATGAGTTCACCAATCACAGCCAGAATGTTCTCATTACGAAATAGAACTCGATACGCGCCATCGACCAACGGCATATAAACGTCTAACTCCTCTTTCTTTCTATAGACCACCTCGAGTGTATTCACCCCTTCCGCTAATTTACCAAGTTTCTCTTGTGCTTCATCAAGACTCAATCCACTTGCTAATTGAGAACCGAGCTGAAAGTTTCGAGAATGCTGTGATGTACATGTCGCAATGAGGTCACCGACACCCGAAAGACCTAGAAAAGTCATCGCGTTGGCGCCCATCGATTGTGCAAATCGATTCATCTCCGCGAGGCTTCGCGTAATCACCATAGCAAGCGCATTCTGACCGACTTGGAGTGTCGTCGCCATGCCACAAATGATGGCATAGATGTTCTTTAGCGCACCACCTAGTTCTACGCCGTAGACATCCGAGTTGCCATACACGCGAAACCTCGAGCTTTGTAGGTGCTCTTGTACGGTTTTGACGAGCTTCGCGTCCTCACTCGCAATCACGGTGCCAGCGAACTGACCGGCGGCAATTTCCTCTGCTAGATTAGGACCGCTTAGGACGCCGACAATCGAATGGCCAATTTCGTCTTTCGCGATCTGACTCATCAATCGGAAAGAGGTGGCTTCAACACCTTTAGTTCCGCTGACCACATACGCACCGGGCGACACATACTCCGACATTGCTTTGGCGACTTCTCGAAATGACGCACTCGGTACTGTGATAAACAACAATTCACTTGACGAAGCGGCTAGATCGAGATCAGAGGTAGGTTGAACCGTATCGGCGAGTTTATGGCCAGGTAAGTAGCGTCGGTTTTCACGTTTGCTCAACATATCCTGCAACTGTTGCTTGTCTCGTAACCAGAGGTACGTCTCACAACCGTTTCGCGCCACGATATTTGCAATCACGGTACCGAAGTTTCCGGCGCCGATCACCGCGACTCTCACGCGCGGTTCTCAAGGAGTTCAGTCAAGATTCCATTTACGCGCCGTACATATTCCGCTGTATCCACATCTAACGATCCATAGGCGAGGCGCGCTTGATCTAGTAACGTACGTGTGAGATCTTCAAACTTCGATTCGTCCTCGAGCTCTTTAAGTCGTTGTACGAGTGGATGTTGGAGGTTGAGCTCGAGTTTGAGTTTTTCCTCCCCGAGAAACTGATGGGTGTCCTTCAGCATATTGCGAACGCCCCGACTTATCCATGGCCGTTCACGTACCAGACACGACGCCGATTCGTGTAAGCGTAGCGACGCGGTCACATCCGAAAGCGATTCACCATCGAGACGCTCTTTAACCCGTGTCAGGAGTGCTTCATCATCTTCCGCTACCGTCTCAGCTTCGTCGGTAATAACGTCTTCCGCTTTGTGCGGAAGATCAACATCTGATAGTGAGATGTCCTTAAACGCATGTTCGTCGAAGTCCTTGAACCGCTCAACGATATACGAGTCAAAATCGTCGCTCAGCAGCAACACCTCAATACCCGCGTCCGTGTAATGCTCAAGCAGCGGATTGTTTCGCAAGCTCGTCGCAGACTCACCCACGAGGTAATAGATCTCTTTTTGTTCGTCTGACGCTCGTTCGACGTACTCCTCAAGACCAACCGTCTGTTCCGCACCATTACTTTGTGTCGACGCAAATCGCATGAGTTTGTAGTAGTTTTCATCATATGCCTGATCCCAGTCGTACGCCACCTTCATTTGGTGACCAAACTCGGTCCAAAACGCGTTGTAGCTATCTACGTCCTTCTTAGCGTGACTCAGTAAGCTGTCGACAACTCGTTTTACGACTGCATTTCGAACCGTACGGATTTGATCGTTCTCTTGGATGGTTTCGCGGGACATATTTAGTGGCAAATCACGTATGTCCACCACACCTTTGACGAAATTGAGATTGTCAGGAAGAAACAAATCCAGTTGGTCCGTAATAAACACCCTTTGAGCGTATAGCTTTATGCCGTGAGTCTTTTCCGTCATAGCGAACATGAACGGCGCTTTGCCGGGTACGTAGAGCAAGCTCGTGTAGTCGACCTTCCCTTCAATCTTGTTGTGAGCCCACAACAACGGATCTTGAAAGTCGTGTGAAACACTCTTGTAGAACTCTTTGTACTCGTCGTCGCTAATAGCGTTCTTCGTGCGACTCCAAAGCGCTGTCGCTGTGTTAATTTGCTTCGGTTCAGAGTCCTCACCTGCGAGATCTACGATCCACACCGGCACATCGACATGGTCGCTGTATTGCTTGACGATGTCGCGCAGTCGGAATTCGTCAGTGAACTCACCCGCATCCTCTTTCAAAATCAGTTCGATCGTTGTACCGCGTGCGTGCTCATCAACGTCTTCTACCGTGAAGTCCGCTTCGCCTGACGAAGTCCATTTGGCGGCTTCCGTCGTTCCCGCTCTTCTACTGGTCACATTTATCTGGTCAGCTACCAGAAACGCGCTATAGAAACCTACGCCGAACTGACCGATCAATTGCGACGCTTCCTGTTGGTCATCATTAAGCATCTCGAAGAACTGCTCCGTTCCGGACTTCGCGATGGTGCCAAGGTTCTCAATCAGCTCTTCACGCGACATACCGATGCCGTTGTCCTCGATCGAAATTGCGTTGCGCTCGGTATCGAATTTGATATGGATTCCTAGTTCACCTGCGTCATCGAGGAGCGTGGTATCCGAAAGCGACTCAAATCGCAATTTATCGATTGCGTCTGCAGCATTGGAGATCAATTCACGCAGAAACACTTCCCGGTTCGAATACAGGGAGTTGATCATCAACTTGAGGAGTTTCTGGGCTTCCGTTTGAAATGAATGTGTTTCTGTTGTCACGATGAGAAATAACTTGATGAAAAAGATTGGTGTGCTGTTGTAGCGGATCAACCAGTGATTGATCAGCGGGGAATTTTGGCTAGCTAGATCGAAGGTTCAAGTCGTTAAGTAGCTCGCCAATTTCAGCCAAATTGTTGACGGTCTGGGCACCCGCCTCACGTAACGCGACGAATTTCTCTTCGGCTGTGCCTTTGCCACCAGCGATGATTGCGCCCGCGTGTCCCATTCGCTTACCTTTAGGAGCGGTGACCCCCGCAATGTACGCAACCACCGGTTTCGATACGTGGTCCGCAATGAATGCAGCGGCTTCCTCTTCGGCCGTTCCACCGATCTCGCCAACCATCACGATCGCTTCGGTAGCTGAATCATCTTCGAACAACCTCAGCACATCGATGAAGTGCGTTCCAGGAATTGGATCGCCACCGATACCGACGCACGTGGACTGCCCAAGCCCTATATCCGTGGTTTGCTTTACCGCTTCGTACGTTAGCGTGCCGGAACGCGAGACCACCCCTACCTTACCAGGTAAATGAATCTCGCCCGGCATGATGCCAATCTTGCATTCACCAGGCGTAATGACGCCCGGGCAGTTCGGACCGACGATGCGCGTTTGCATCCCGTTGAGATGGTGCTTAACGCGGAGCATATCGAGTGTCGGAATGCCTTCGGTAATGCAAACGATAAGTTTTATCCCTGCGTTCACCGCTTCGAGAATTGAGTCATAACAGAACCGAGCGGGTACATAGATAACGGACGTGGTCGCGCCGGTCGCGTCAACTGCGTCGGCAACTGTGTCGAACACGGGCAATCCCAAATGTTCGGTACCCCCTTTACCAGGTGTCACACCACCGACCATCTGTGTGCCGTAAGCAATGGCTTGCTCAGTATGTAGCGTGCCTTGGGAACCGGTAATGCCTTGGCAAATGACTTTCGTGTGTTTATCTACAAGAATGCTCATGCAGGTACCATTGAGTCAGCCGCAGCAACGGCTTTCTCAGCCGCTTCGGGAAGCGTTGTTGCCCCGATGATGTTGAGCCCACTATTGGCGAGAATGCGCGAACCTTCTTCTGCGCTGTTACCGTCGAACCTCACGATTACCGGTACCTCGACACCAACTTCCTGTACTGCGCGCACGATCCCGTCTGCAATGTCCGCACACGACACAATACCGCCAAAAATGTTGATCAATACGGCTTTAACGTCCGGATCCGCCAGAATAATCTTGAATGCTTGGGAGACCGATTCAACAGTAACACCGCCTCCTACATCGAGGAAGTTCGCAGGCATACCACCACGCAGCTTCACTAAATCCATCGTGCCCATCGCTAGCCCGGCGCCGTTGACCATGCAACCGATGTTACCGTCAAGTGCGACGTAATTCAGGTCGAACTCGGCTGCCAGTGCTTCTCTCTCGTCATCCTGCGTCGGATCGTTCAACTCAGCGAGCTCCGGATGTCGAAAGAGCGCGTTACTGTCAATATTGACTTTCGCATCCAAGCAGTGAATGTCGCCATCCGTCGTGATTACGAGTGGATTGATTTCAACAAGTGAGCAATCAAGATCCTCGAACATTCGACAAAGGTTGATGAACAGTTGAGTGAACTGTGCGATCTGCGCTCCTTGCATGCCGAGACGGAACGCGAGCTGACGTCCTTGGAATTCCTGCGGCCCTAATCCAGGATCAATGATTGCTCGAAAGATCTTTTCGGGCGTCTCTGCTGCGACTTGCTCGATTTCGACCCCACCTTCTGCAGACGCCATGACAACGACACGCGCCGTTGCACGATCGATCACAGCACCTAAATACAGTTCCGTCGCGATATCTGTGATTTCTTCAACGTATAGCAGATTTACGGGTTGACCGTCGTCGGTAGTTTGAACCGTTTGAATCCGACTCCCAAGCCAATGAGCCGCAAACGTTCGAATCTCCTCTTCACTACCAACAAGCTTTACCCCACCTGCTTTTCCGCGTCCTCCTGCATGTACTTGGACTTTAATTACCCAGCGATTACCGCCTAAATCTGAAGCAGCAGCAACCGCTTCGTCAGCCGTCCGTGCGACACGTCCCGATGAGACAGGTAATCCGTATTTAGCGAATAGTTCTTTGCTCTGGTATTCGTGTAGATTCATACGGGTCGCTTAATAACTTAGAGCTGACGTCGAGTCTCTATTTTCCTCTGCGACGATTGACTGTGTGAATTGCGTGACCGGCCACCCCCAACGCCGCTTCATGCACCGCTTCTGACAACGTCGGATGTGCGAACATGATCAAACCCAAGTCTTCTGCGGTAGCGCCAAATTCCATCGCAATAACCGCTTGCGCGATTAGTTCTGATGCCTGCGGACCGAATATGTGAACGCCAAGTATTCGATCCGACTCTGCATCAGACACGACCTTGACAATGCCCTCGGCGTCAGATCCTGCGAGCGCACGGCCATTTGACGCGAACGAAAACGTTCCTGCTTTGTAGTTCGCGCCAGTATCGCGTAGCTCCTGCTCGGTTTGACCAACCCACGCGATTTCAGGATGGGTGTAAATAACCGACGGAATACAGTCGTAATTCACGACCGGCTTAAAGCCTGCGATTCGTTCCGCAACCATGATGCCTTCTTCCATGCCTTTGTGGGCAAGCATCGGACCCCGAACAGCGTCACCGACTGCATACACATCCGACGCATCAGTCTCGCACTGCTCGTTAACGAAGATGAAACCTCTCTCGTCGAGTTTTACAGGACTGTCATCGCTGAGAAGCTGTTCGGAATATGGCGCTCGACCCACGGCAACGATCAGTTTGTCGCATTCGAGGGACTGTTCTTCATCGTTTACAAGATACGTGACGGTTACGCCATCACCGTGATTGTCGCTACTTAGTACTCGTGTTCCTAACCGGATATCCATACCTTGCCTTGAGAATGAACGTAGTGCATCGCGTGCGATGCGCTCATCAGCATTCGGTAGGAATTTCTCAAGCGCTTCTAGTACGACGACCTCAGACCCAAACCGTGCCCAAACGCTTCCAAGTTCCAATCCGATGATCCCAGCGCCGATAATCCCAAGACGCTTCGGAACTTCCGTAAATGACAATGCGCCCGTGGAATCGACAATGCGATCGTCATCAACGGGTGCAGCACCGATCCGCATTGGTTCGGATCCTGTCGCGAGGATGACATGCTTCGCATTGAGGATCTCCTCCGTTCCGTCAGCCTTGCTTACTTTGACATCAGACCCGGGTAAAAGCGAACCTACGCCATGGTAAGGCGTCACGCCGTTACCACTGAACAACATCCCTACTCCGCCTGTCAGCTGGCCAACTACCTCATCTTTGCGCGCAAGCACGCCCGCGAGGTCCAATTCGACACTTGCGATTTTTAACCCTAACTCGCCATAGTCGTTCGTCGCCGCATACCGATGCGAGATATCGAGAAGAGTTTTCGACGGGATACACCCGACGTTAAGGCACGTACCTCCTAACGACGGGTTGCCTTCTGCGCCCGTCGTCTTATCGATACAGGCGACGCTCAACCCGAGCTGAGCCGCGCGTATCGCGGCGTGATAACCCGCGGGACCCGCGCCTATTACGACGATATCGTAGGAATCACTCACGTTTACAAACCTATATCAGAGTTCAAGGAGAATACGAGCAGGATCTTCTATCATCCCTTTAATCGTTACAAGAAACTGTACCGCCTCCTGACCGTCGATTAAGCGATGGTCATATGAAAGCGCTAAGTACATCATTGGACGCACAACGACTTCACCATCTTCCACCACCGGACGATCCTGGATCTTGTGCATGCCAAGTATCGCGGTCTGAGGTGGATTAAGAATCGGCGTAGACATTAACGAACCAAATACGCCGCCATTTGAGATCGTAAAAGTACCACCCGTCATTTCGTCGATGGATAGTTTGTTGTCTCGCGCCTTTTCACTGTATTCGACAATCTGATCTTCGATCTGATGCAAACCGAGTGCATCCGCATCTCTTACGATCGGGACCACTAATCCGCGTTCCGTACTTACCGCGACGCCGATGTCGTAGTACCCGTGATATACAACATCGTCGCCGTCTAGCGAAGCGTTGACAGCTGGAAAGCGTTTTAGTGCTTCAACCGATGCACGAACGAAAAAACTCATAAAGCCAAGCCGCGTACCGTTATGACGTGCAACGAACTCGTCCTGATACTGGCGACGCATACGCATGATCGGATCCATATTCGCCTCGTTGAACGTCGTCAACATTGCAGCAGTCTGCTGCACTTCAACGAGACGCTTCGCGATGGTCGCACGCAATCGCGTCATCGGCACTCGGCGTTCGACTCGTGCGTTTGAGTCGAGAGCCGTCAGAGGAATCGGAGGCGTATCAAGAGCTTCACGATCGACGGGCGATGCTTCTTGCGCCGACGGCATTTTGTGAATCTCATCGAGCATTTTCGCAACATCGCTTTTAGTAACCATTCCTGATCGACCTGTGCCATTGACGATCGACAGGTCAATGTCGTGTTCTGACGCGAGTTTACGAGCAGCTGGCGATGCTGCGATTTCGTGCGTGGCAGCAGGTGTTACCGCATCAACATTTTCAGTTTCGCTAGGAGGCGCGACCGCAGACTCATCGATGGCACAGAGCAATTCCTCGCTTTCAACGACTTCGCCTTCCTGTTTGAAGATTGTGTCGATTACGCCATCGGCTTGAGCAACGATTTCGATCGTCGTCTTCTCAGTTTCTACATCCGCAAGTAGATCGTCCCTCTCAACGTAATCACCTTCCCGTTTGTACCACTTCGTCAATTCGCCTTCGGATATCGATTCTGGGAATTTCGGTGCTCTTATGTCCATCTTTAGCTGCCGTATAGGGCGTCTTGTACTACTTTCTCTTGCCGTACTGAGTGACGAGCTTGTGATCCACTCGCAGGTGCAGCATAGGAATCCCGACCAGCGTACCGAAGTGTCAGATTCGGATGTGTTTGTGCAACCGCTTCCTCAAAACGATGTTTGAGTGAATACCAAGCCCCCTGATTTTTAGGTTCTTCTTGACACCAAACGATGTTTTCCAGTTTCTTGAACGCGTCCAATTGGTTAATTAGCTCGTCTTTAGGAAACGGATATTGCTGCTCAATGCGGAGTATCGCCGTGTCATCTAAGTCATCAGCACGTCGAGATTCAAGCAGGTTGTAGAAAACCTTACCAGAACACATAACCAAGCGTTTTGCATTGGTAATATCAATGTCATCGCACTCCCCAATGACGTTTTGCCATTGACCATCCGCTAGTTCTTCTAGCGTGGATGTCGCAAGTCGATGTCGGAGTAGACTCTTTGGCGACATCACAACCAATGGCCTGCGCATCATGCGAATCGCTTGACGCCGTAATAGATGGAATATCTGGGCTGGCGTCGTTGGTACACAGACCTGCATGTTGTGCTCAGCACATAGTTGTAGGTAACGTTCAAGTCTTGCAGAAGAGTGCTCAGGACCAGCACCTTCGTAACCATGTGGCAGCAACATCACTAATCCGCATAGTCGCGTCCACTTTGCCTCACCACTAGAGACGAACTGATCGATGACAACCTGTGCACCGTTCGCGAAATCGCCAAATTGGGCTTCCCAGATCACTAAGGCGTTAGGGGTTGTTGTGGCATAGCCATATTCGAACGCTAATGCCGCTTCTTCTGAAAGCAGTGAGTTATAGAGCGAGAGTCGAGTATCCCCGCGAGCGACATCGTGAAGTGCGACGTGTTCTTCGCCAGTACGTTGACAGTACAACGCTGCGTGGCGGTGACTGAATGTGCCTATGCAAACATCCTGACCTGCCAGACGCACATTGATTCCTTCGTCCAACAGTGTGGCGTAAGCTGCGACTTCAGCGCAACCCCAGTTGATTGCCGCAGCACCCGTAAGCATCTTTTCGCGATCCTCGAGTATTTTCGTCACTTGACGGTGCACTACGAAACCAGTAGGCGATGAAGCAAGTACCTGGCCGAGTTCTCGAAGTCTGGTTCGACTGAACGTTGTATCTGCCGGTGCGTCCCAGTCGTGCCCAAGGTATGGTCGCCAATCTACAAACAGTGCTTCATCAGGTTCACTCACTAACGACAGCGCGATGGCTTCCCCTCTATCAAGGCGATCACGCAAATCTCTCGTCATTTCATCGGCTTGACCCGGAGCTAGAACGCCATTCGACTCGAGTTTTTCAGCGTACAACGCTCGGGTCGTTTGCTGTTGTGCGATCTTTTCGTACATCAACGGTTGGGTTTTTAGAGGATCCTCTGCTTCGTTGTGCCCACGTCGACGGTAACAGACCAAATCGATCACAAAGTCTCGACCATACGCATTTCTGTAATCTGTCGCGATCTGCGCGGCGAAGACCACCGCCTCAACATCGTCACCATTGACGTGCAGAATCGGCGCTTGCACCATCTTAGCTACTTCAGAACAGTATTCCGTGGATCGTGCGTCGACACGTTCACTGGTCGTGAAACCGATCTGGTTGTTCAGGATAACGTGAATCGTTCCACCCGTGAAATATCCACGTGTCTGAGACATCTGGAATGTCTCCATCACGACACCCTGACCTGCAAAAGCTGCGTCACCATGGATGAGGATTGGTGCGACTACAGTACCCATCGGATCATTGCGCCGGTCCTGACGCGCGCGCACCGATCCTTCGACGACAGGCCCGATGATTTCAAGATGCGAAGGGTTAAACGCTAGTGCGACATGCATTTCGCCTTTAGACGTCATAACGTTGGAAGAAAAACCTTGGTGATACTTCACATCGCCACTATTCGCGTCCTCGGGGGCGGTTCCATCGAATTCATCGAACAAATCCGCAGTACGCTTTCCGAGAATATTGACGAGTACGTTAAGGCGCCCACGATGTGCCATGCCAATAACACATTCTTTCACATCCCAATGACCAAGTCGTTGAAGTGTTTCATGAAGCATCGGAATAAGACTCTCGCCGCCTTCCAACCCGAATCGTTTGGTACCTGGATAGCGGTTTTGTAGGTAGTTTTCGAGACCCTCCGCGGCCGTCAACCGCTCAAAGATTTCCAAGCGTTTATCGGCATCGAAAACGGCGTGCGAGCGTACCGTTTCTAACCGCTGTCGCAGATAAAGCTCCTGCTGTTCATCGCTGATATAGGTGTATTCAGCACCGATCGAACCGCAGTAGGTCTCCTCAAGTGCATCGATGATCTCCTGCAACGGTGCGGTTTCGCGCTCGATAAACGATGACGAGCCGGTACTGAATTCCGTATCGAGGTCTGCGGCGGATAGTTGGTGCCACTCAAGCGTCAATTCGTCACAGGGTGAACGTTCTAGCAACCCTAAGGGATCGATTTGTGCTCGTCGGTGTCCCCGACTGCGATACTCATTAACGAGTTCGAGAACGCGAATCTGCTTTCGTTCGTGAGCGGATATGTATTCGTTGCTCTCGCGCTCAACTTGAGCTTTAAAGCGATTACGTCCGAGGCGCTCAAAGTGGTCGATGACCGTGCTGTGTGCAATGTCAGCACCTTGCGATGCGCGAACCGCAAGCGTGCTGAAGTAGTCGCGCCATTCTTCCGGTACTGAATTCGCATTTTCAAGGTATTGCTCGTACATTGCTTCAATGTATGTAGCGCTCGCTCCCGATAAGTGCGAGCTACTGAGCATTCGTTCAAGCAGAGATTCAGCCATTGTCCACTCTCCTCAACAGCGTATTCAATAAGGATTTACCAGAACGGATAGACATGGAAGTCATGAACCGATAACGCACCCAGATTTCATGGCACACCGTTTTACACAAATACGTCATCGGCATTGTAGGAGTTTTAGAGCTGCAAAATCTTGACATATGACCACGCATCTCATTAGATTCGAAAGCGCTCATCTTCACGTGGAAACCGACGGCGCTCCCGAACAACCCTCACTGTTACTCTGGCCACCTGGAAGCAGTACCGCGCGTGTTTGGGACCACTTGATACCAAAGCTCTCTGACCTTTTCTTTGTAGTCCGAATCGATCTACGAGGCTACGGTCAAAGCGAGGTAGATGAATTAAGTGAGGCGCAGTTCACCTTCGATCAGTATGCACGCGATGCACTCTTTGTTCTTACGGAGCTGAATATTCAAGCAACGCACGTCTGGTCACAATCCTGGGGAACGCGCGCTGCGATCGTGTTTTGTGCTCGCAATAGGCATTTTGTGAAATCCGCATCGCTTTACGCTGCTAATCTCCGTTTACCTGATGTCGCGGCGCAACGACTCGGTACCAAACAAGCAGCAGACGAACGGGCGTCGCGTGGCATCGAAGTCACATCACCGCCAACAGGTTTCAACCAACATCGCGACGCGCAAGCTGCTCGATTAACGGCAAGCGCACTACGAAAATTTGACCTAGATGGCGTGATAGACGAATTGACGATGCCAATATTGATCGGTACGGGAAGTCACGATCCCAACTTGACGTCGAGTCGTGACATCGCAGCTCGTCTCAACAATGCTCGACTCGTTGAATTCCAGCATGTTGGTCACAACGCGATACTCGAACATCCTGAGCTCGCGATCGATACATTTCTTGAGTTTCAAGACTCATTGAAATAGCGTCTTGTCAGATCAACTAGCCATCCGCTCGCGCTTAAACTTCGGCGCTTTACTCATCTGAATATCGATCATGGCTGACGAAAGCGTTAACGACGATCCCTATATGTACGACGGTTTCCCAATGAACACCCCGATGGACATTCGTTTAGGTCTTACTCAAGAACAGGACATAAACCACGAGCTCCGCTGGGGAATCATCAGCGCTTCGTCAATTTCGTCGGATTGGGTGAAATCGCTGCAGGACGTTCCCGGTGCTAAATTCGCCGCGATCGCGGCTCGCGATATGGATCGTGCACGGGCGTTCGCAGATGCGCATGAGATTCCTACCGCGTACGACTCATACGACGATCTCGTAAATGACGACGATGTGGACATTGTGTACATCGCATCGAAAACTTGGGACCATCACCGAGATTTGCTGCGCACCATCGAAGCTGGAAAGCACGTTCTCTGTGAGAAGCCGTTTACAGATACCGCGGATCAAGCGAAGGAAGCGTACGAAGCAGCCGCCAAGGCTGGTGTCGTTTGTTGGGAGGGGATGTGGCTACGGTTCTTCCCAGCCGTCGAGCACGCCCGGGCTGCAATGGAACGTGGCGACATCGGTGATATTTGTGTCGTGCAAGCGGACTATCCTGACCGCGTCTATGCGTTGAATCCAGCAATCACCGGATTCGGTGCAGGAGAAATGCCCGTCATCGCAGCAGCTGGTCGGAAGGCTCGAGCTCAGCCATACGCGAATGACGTGTACTCCGCACACGGCGGTTCACCGAGCGCGGCCGTTCTTCAATATTCCGAGCAGGAAGGCATTGCGGTGATTACGTTTCCGAATGGACGTTTTATCGAAGAATCGCAATATATCGGTACCAAAGGCAGAATCACTGTCGAGACGCCGTCTCATCACCCCAGTGCAGTCACAATTCGAACAGGTAGACCTCCTCGACGCGGTACACGTCGCGAAGAAGGCAAACCTGTAATGGAACTCGATCCTCACAAAGGATGGACTGGCGATTGGATTGAAACGCACTGGGAACAAGACCGCAATCCTAGCGCCGGACCTTTTAACCAAGTCGAACGATTCGAATATCCTGTGCCAACGCCTGCGCCGATTACGCGAGGCCAACCACCCGGTTCGCGATGGAACGGCGAACGGCTGATCAAATACAAAGGTTGGACTTGGCACGGCGGTAACCAACACGGCTTTACGTACCAAGCCCAAGCGGTGCATCGTTGTATGGGCGCCGGTTTGAGTGAACTGCCGCAATGGACTACGGCAGAATCAATTCGGGTCTGTGAGATCATCGACGAAATTAACCGACAATGCGCTGAGCGTGGTTTTTAGGTTGACGCCGTCTAGACACGGACGAAGTCCACTCGGTGGTGGACAAACCTAAAATTCCTAAGTATTGCTCGATTGGTCACCAAATTTAATGAACGACCACCAACACCAGCCGAATCGGCGCATGAAGATACGACCGTTTACTGCGCTTAAAGCGGTTCGTAACGTACTTAACGATCCGGAGCAGACCTCCCAGGTATTTCGAGTCCTTCAGGCTCTCAGCGGACCTTCCTTATCGAAGAATTTCAACCGTTTTTGCACCACTGAAGTAGGTAATCGCGTATTGACCGACAAGCTCGATTTGGTCGCGAAACTAAACAATCCTGACTATCTTCAAAGCCTACCGGACCACTCACTTGGTCATACCTACTACCGATTCATCAATCGTGAACAGATTTCAGCTGGGGGTCTTGAAGAGGCGAGCGCCGAAGCGAATGCGGAAGACGGGTATTCCCCAGTCGCTTCCAATCAACAGAGTAACGCAGACTTTGACCTTTTTGTTCGTCGAACCCGAGCGTCACATGATCTTTTTCATGTCTTGACACGTTACGGACGCGATCCCCTCGGAGAAGCATGCTTACTCGCATTTACCTATGGTCAAACCAAGAATATCGCGTTCCCATTTATTTTGCTATCTGCCGCCCGTCGGTTATATCAAGGAGCAGGAATCACGGTATTCGGCGCACTTTGGCGAGGCTATCGCGACGGCAAGAAGGCAGGATGGCTCCTCGCCGCAGATTGGGAAACCCTTTTAGAACAACCGCTTGAGAAAGTACGTGATTCTTACAGTATTCCAGCTCCCGAACGTTATCAACGTCTCGCCGCAGATTTAGCTCAAGCAAGCGCTTAACACGAAAGACACCCTGAGCAACTTTTCTGAGCGGTTATGGCCGCACGATGCGCCGCAATCTGAAGGGGCCGAACCTACCGATATCCCTGCGTTATCGGTCCACACAGACCTAGAAAAAAACGACACCGGTGCAGGCGTCATTATTTGCCCTGGTGGTGGTTATCGAATCGTTGCGTCGACACACGAAGGACTCCATGTCGCGGCTGCCTTCAATTCGGTCGGTGTGCGAGCATTTGTCCTACGGTATCGCGTCGGTCCGAAATACCATTCGACGACATCTTTATTGGACGGACAACGCGCCGTTCGCTACGTCCGTCACCATTCAGAACGATTCGGCGTCGATGCCGACCGGGTCGGGATGCTTGGATTCTCCGCCGGTGGTCATCTGACGTTTGCCGTTGGTACAAGTGATCTACATGAACAACCAGCCGCAGACGATCCTATCGATCGGGAGTCGTCCGTACCTAGTTTTCTGGTGCCAGTTTACGGTGTCAGCAATGGTGAGGTCCGAGGTCGTAAGGCCTCCGAGTACCTTGCTACAGACACGAAAGTGAATAAGCAAACGCCACCGACGTTTCTAATGCACACGCACGAAGACGATATCGTCTCTTCAGAGCAATCGACACTGTTCTACAACGCATTGCGACACGCAGACGTACCCGCCGAGATGCATATATTCGGGTATGGGGAGCACGGAGTCGGTCTAGCGTCAGGCGATCCCGATACGAGTGAGTGGTTCCCACTACTCACGAAATGGCTGCGGCGTTCTGGATTTCTTACCGACAAACCGCGAGTAGCCATCGAGCAGCCATTGCCGATTCACGATGCAATCGAACATCCACTAGGCATGTACTGGGTCACGCTAATCCCCGACGATCCAAACGCACCCATCGCTCGAGCTCGACTGGATCCAAATGCCGAAGAGCATCTGAAGATTCCTGCCTCACACGGCCCAGCTCACGGTCCACACACATTGGAATTGCGTCGGATTTCTCATACGTGGCCTTTCGACGCTGTTGGTGAGTATCAGGCGATCGACATGTCGCAACCGGTACTTTCGGAGAATCCCACCAAGTCGATTCGTGTCATCGTCGAGACTGACGGTACGATTCGAGCAAACTAGCTTCGCGTGTGCGTCAGGCTTTGGTGTTTTCCGCTACCAGCGCATCGATTGCTTCTTTAGCGCGCGACTCATCTTGTGGAATGAGCGAAATAATCCGATCGACACCCACGCCTCGCAACGCGTCAATCGTCGCAGCATCTACACGCATCGAAGGTGTTACGCTAATTTCCAGTTGATCCCCACCATCAAGGTCGCGAAGTCGTTTAACGACTATTGCTGTCTGATCAACGTTCATAGCAAACCCGTACCAGCCCTGACCGTATTTCGCAGCGCGGCGTAGCGCACCAGGGCTCGTGCCGCCGACAACAATCGGCGGTCCACCAGTTTGTATCGGTCGCGGTCGCGCATCTATATCCATAAATTGATAAAAACGACCATCAAACGCAGGTTGATCCTGGTTCCACAACGCACGCATGATCTCAATGTACTCGTTACTTCGTGCGCCACGCTCACGAAACGGTATGCCCAGTGCTGCGAATTCCTGATGTAGATAGCCAGCACCAACTCCCAAGATCAAGCGCCCGTTAGAAAGTACGTCTAGACTCGCCATTTCTTTCGCAAGAACTAGTGGATTGCGTTGAGCAATGAGTACGATGCCGGTACCTAATCGAATCGTCGATGTTTTTGACGCAAGGAACGCCAACACCGTGCTCGGGTGAAGCATTGGGTGATCTGGTTCGGCGGGTGAAGGTGGCTGGCGAGGCGAAGGAAAGACCACATGCTCACCTGTCCACATGGATTCCATCCCAGCGGCTTCTGCATGCTGTGCGAGATCGATTGCGACGCTAGGATCCGCGGACGCTCCTGAACCGATACCAAAGAAACCAATTTTCACCTTCTTTTCCCCTCTAGCGCTAGGTTCGGTGCGGAGAGCGTCTAGAACCTCTATTCGTAAGATGCAAATTCTGATTCAATGCGCCATTTCGCCGTCATTGGATGCGCGTCGAGTCTCGAGCGCTAATCGATTTATCTCCGCTGGTGTTGTTTCGACCTCGCCAATTCTCAGTTGTTCGTCATCTAGAACGACATCCGCACGGAATTGAGTCCATTCATCCTCTCGAAATACTTCAATTCCACGCGTGCTTGCCATATCTCGAACATAGTAGATCGGTTCGAGCGGCATTAGAGGGCTGGAATCAACTTGCCGAAGTACCAATATTTCAGCATGGCGTGACGACACCCCTTCATCCGTTAATTTCACATCGACGTCGCCTTCACTGCCGATCACGATCGTGCGAACGACCTCAGTCTTTTCCGGTCGCGAACGTGCGAGGAGATTGCTATCGGACACCGAACCGGACGTACCAAACCGCTGTGCTCGCGAAGAAGATAGTCTTCTTCGTCGGATTGATCGTCTTATTAGCCAAACTAGCACCACCACCGCGACAATGCCTAGCAAGACGATAAGCGCGATATTCATCGGACTCAAATTACCGAAATCAATGCCAACCTGACTCGAATAGGCGTTTTGAAAGATACTGGTGCTGTATGTCGCGTGACTGAACTGCACAAAACAAAACGTGAACGAGGTTAGTACGAAGCGCATCGTTTGACGCACACGGCGGTCAATTGGAACGTACATCGAGATTGTGCGTGCCACCATTTGTCACTCACGATGCCATATGTTATCGACTACACACTGAGTAATGAACCAATGCGACGCCATATTGACAGTTGAAGGTGGAATGTCGCCAAACCGCTACAACGAATCAAAGCTCATTTTTGACATAAGAAGCGCTGTCACACCTAGTTCCACAAACCAGCTTGCTGTGAATATCGCTGAGCTCGCGATAGAGACCGCTTTTGCGCAACTGCCATCGTGAAGAATGTTTAGTCAGTGCTTTCATACTCACAATCGATTGGAAGATGTCACCTATCGTCGAAGAAACGCGCGATGCGAGCTTTGCTGCTGAATCGCTTAATCACCCTCGTACCATGATTCTTGATTGCCTAATTTGCTCGCATTTTTGACGTTAGGAAATCTGATGAGCACTAGCCTCACGGTTCGAGACATCGATCCTAAAGACAAATCGTGGTTGAAAAGGGAAGCCAAATCAACCGCCATCTCAATGGAAGAGTATGTTCGACGATTGATCCACGATAAGCGTACGAAGAGCGAATCTCGCGGGAAGCCATCAGAGGTATTCGCTCGCTATCTTGGTGAAGAACACGGTTTCGAAGTACCTCTATCGAGGAACTATGGCTATCGACTTGTTACATTTCCAGAAGACGATCGAAATGACTAAGCCAATCGCGTGGTTGATCGATACAAACGTCATTTCAGAAATGATGAAACCGCATCCAGAACAACGAGTCGTGGGGTTACTCGATTCAATCGGCGACGGTCTCGGTCTTTCATCCTTTCCAGTTTGGGAGATCCTCAATCAGATCGGAAAAATGGACAGTGGTAAACGCCGTGACGAAAAAGCGGATCGATTCCAAACGATTCTCGATGTGTTGTTTGAGGATCGAATCATCGATTGGTCCGTGACCCACGCCCTTGAGTGTGCAAAAATCATGAAAGAAAAACGTAGGATCGGTGAAGCGCTCGATGATCACTTGCCTGGCGCGTTTCTGGTTGCCGTAGCAAAGTGTCACGATCTGAGCCTAATTACACGAAATACTCGAGACTTTCGAAATACTGGTGTCGTTACACTGAATCCGTGGCAGGATTAACAACACTGACTTTAGATCTAGTGAGCTCTTCTAGCGAACGTTTGCATACGCTTTATGGAAGGCTTGGACGTACTCATCGAATGGCGCACAATCTCCGAATTGCGATTTAGACCCTCCTAACGACCCTCAATGAGCATCGTCCGAATCTTCCCAATTGCGCGAGTTGGGTTTAGATCCTTGGGACATGCGTCAACACAATTCATGATCGTTCGACACCTAAACACGCTGTAGGGGTCTCCCAATTTCTCGAGTCGTTCACTCGTCGCCGTGTCTCGAGAATCAGCTAAGAATCGATATGCCTGTAACAATCCTGCTGGACCAATGAACTTATCAGGATTCCACCAGAATGACGGACAAGACGTCGAACAACACGCACAGAGTATGCATTCGTAAAGTCCATCCAGCTCTTCCCGCTCTTCCACGCTCTGCAGTCGCTCTTTTTCAGGTGGGTCTTCATCGTTGATTAGATACGGGTCGATTTTCTCGTACTGTGCATAGAACTGGGACATATCCACAACAAGGTCACGGATGACAGGTAGTCCCGGCAACGGTCGGAGCGTCAAACGATTTCGACTGACGATTGACGAGACGGTCGTTTTACATGCAAGCCCGTTGCGCCCGTTCATGTTCATACCGTCCGAACCACAGACACCCTCACGACAGGAGCGCCGGTATGCGATTGTTGGGTCCTCTAGTCGAAGCTCTTCTAGTACATCCAATACCATCAATTCTCGGTCTTGCGGCAGTTCGAATTCGTAGTCTTGCATTCGCGGAGCGTCGTCTTGCTCTGGTACGTAACGGTAGATACTCACTCGCACGCTAATACTCCCGAACAGCAGGTTCAAATGCGTCAATCTGCGTTGGCGCGAAATTTACGGCACGCTTACCAATTCGATGGTCAGTTGGGTAATACATCGAGTGGCAAAGCCATTGCTCATCGTCTCTGTCCGGAAAATCGTCTCGTGCGTGAGCTCCCCGACTCTCTTTACGACCCAATGCGGCGTATGCCGTTGCTTCAGCAATCTCCAACAGATTCTCAAGCTCCAATGCATCGATCCGTGCGGTGTTGAACGCCTTGCTCTTATCGGCTAGATGTGCTCGTTGAATACGTTCTCGAAGTTCCTCTAGTTTCGCACGGCCACGCTCCATGGGCTCGGCCGTACGGAAGATGCCAAAACACTCTTGCATGGTCATCTGTAACTCTTTCTTCAGGTGGAGCGGGTCTTCACCTTCCGTCGACTTCTCCCATCTCTGATAGCGCGTCATCGCTTGATCGAGGTCATCAGCTGAGGCGTTTGCATACGTAACGCCCTGTTTCATTACTTCCTCGATGTGTAGTCCAGCAGCACGACCAAAGACGATCAGGTCTAAGAGTGAATTACCACCTAAGCGATTTGATCCATGAACTGAAACACATGCTACCTCGCCGACGGCGTACAGACCCTCGATGATCACATCTCGTCCAAACTCGTCTTGCGTTAACGCCTGACCCGTCACATCAGTTGGGATTCCGCCCATCATGTAGTGACATGTTGGGTAGACTGGAATCGGCTCGCGCACTGGGTCAACGTGAGCGAATGTTCGCGCTAGATCGGTAATCCCAGGTAACCGTTCGTTCAAAGTTGCTTCACCTAGGTGGTCGAGCTTTAGTAGAACGTGATCTTTATTTTGTCCACACCCTCTGCCGTCTGCGATTTCGAGGACCATGGCGCGTGCGACGACGTCGCGACCTGCCAGATCTTTTGCGTTCGGTGCGTATCTCTCCATAAACCGTTCACCGTCGCTATTGATCAGGTATCCACCTTCACCACGCGCACCTTCCGTGATCAATATTCCGACATCTGCAATCCCTGTTGGGTGGAACTGCCACATTTCAATATCCTGGACGGGAAATCCGGCACGTAACGACATGCCCAAACCGTCGCCAGTATTCACTAACGCGTTAGTCGTACTGTAGTAGATGCGCCCACCACCGCCCGTTGCTAGTACCGTGGCATTCGATTTGATGTAAACAAGCTCGCCAGTTTCAACGCAAATTGCCAGCGATCCAACTACGGCACCGTCTTCATTCTTAACGAGATCGACTGCAAACCATTCAGATAGGAACGTCGTGTTGTTTTTGATGTTGGTCTGATACAAAGTGTGTAGCAGCGCATGGCCTGTGCGATCCGCAGCACAGCATGTGCGAGCCGCTTGCCCACCCTTGCCGTAATCCTTCGATTGGCCACCGAAGGGTCGCTGGTAAATTCGTCCCGACTCCGTTCGTGAAAATGGCAACCCTAAATGTTCAAGTTCATAGATGGCTTCCGGCCCGACACTACACATGTATTCAATGGCTGCCTGATCGCCGATATAGTCTGACCCTTTTACGGTGTCATACATGTGCCAACGCCAATCGTCTTCCGGATCATCGCTCCCGATTGCACACGTAATCCCGCCTTGAGCGGATACCGTATGGGATCGCGTCGGAAAAACTTTCGAAATGACCGCTGTTCTGTAACCAGATTGAGCAATCTGCATCGCTGCGCGCATCCCAGCACCGCCGCCACCAATGATGACGCCATCGAACTCCATCGTACGCATGTCAGTCACAGCAATCCCCAGATGAGTCCCAAGGACCAGACTAAAAAGGCTAGTAACGCAACCGCGAGGAGCACTTGATACGCTAAACGAATTCCGTTCGAAACTGCGGATCCTCGAATGTAATCGGTTCCAACCGTCCACATTCCGACCCACGCGTGTATGGCGATCGCAAGTACTGTAAGTGAGGAAAGTAGAAGCGCATAACCTGACGTAAAGTAACTTCGCCAAGCGACGTAGTCCATATCGCCATTGAGTGCAAAAATCACGGCAATATGGACAACGTATATACCAATGATCACCGCCGTCAATCGTTGTGCAATGAAGTCGATCAATCCACGTTTCGAGGGTCTGGATTCGGTCACGTCACGATCCACCAACCTAAACCAATCGATGTTACACCCGTAATGACCAGTACAGACCACGCGGACATTCGACTCACTCTCAGGGAAACGCCAATGTGAAAATCCATCAGCAGATGTCGAACACCAGCGAAAAAGTGAAATGAAACCGCCGTTAGTACAACCCACACGAGAAATCCGTGGTACGTGGTACTTACTGCATTGAACACCCAGTCGAAAGACTCCGAGGATTCGAGGGTGAGATTTAGTAAGTACGAGAAATATCCCACACCGAAAATAAGAACGACGCCGGAGATCCGATGCAATATCGACGTAATCGCTGCAATTGGCAGTCGAAAGGCGATGAGATCTAGGTTAACCGGTCGTGTCATATCCGTCGCCGTAAAGTGTTACCAAGCCCCTTTAAACGGCAACTTCGGCTCACGAGAATGATACGCAGCATCGTGATTTTGATTTGAATACCGAGCGCCAAGCAAGCTTCGTGTGAACGCGATCTCTCAGGATGCGATCCATTGAAGATGATTAAGGAAATACTGTTTAATTTCAATATGTTATGTGAATCTACTACCATATTAGTATGTCCCTTTATTACATCAGTCCTTCACCTTTGAGTATTTCTTCGAGTTCGTCTGCGTTAACGTAACCACCAATCGTTTTGCCGTTGCTCAAGACCAACAATGGCGTACCTCGTAGGCCGAACAACCTGCCCAAGCGATACTGATCAGCCACCGGGTTTGCGCACGTTTTGGCTTCGATCTCTGCACCGAGCTTTAATTGTGTCAAAGCGTTGTGGGGTGTGTCAGAGCACCATGCAGAAACCATCGCACTATACGGTTCGCTGTCGATCCCTGCCCTCGGAAAAGCCAGATAACGAATCTCGATGCCTTTACCGTGGTAATCCGCCATTTCAGCGTGGAGTTTTTGGCAATAACCACATGTCGTATCAGTGAAAACGTGAACCACAGCTTTCGGGGACTCAAAAGGTGGTGCAAAAGCGATCACGTCTTCTGTCGAAAGGGCGTTGAGCTGGGTCTCACGCATCGACCCAATATGTCTGTCGGTATGCGCGATCAACGACAATTCAGGCTCGTGTTTTATTTCAATCAGGTCGCCTCGAATGATCCATCGACGGTCGTCAGATATGTATAGCACCGAGTAATCCTGCATCGTGGCAACATAAAAACCCTCTAGTGCGGCAGGTTTGATATCGAGTACTTGATTGTTTGCACCCATAAGCGTGTTTACGAAAGATTCGACGTCGTCATTCGCCTTAAATGGCAGTGCGACGATCGATACGACGAATACGAAGAGCGTCGCCGTTAGGTACCTTGATGTAGTCACTTTCAATCTATTCCGTCTAGCAGTGGAATTCAGTCCTCATCGGGTTAACCACGAGGATGATGAATCGCGTGTAACGACTTCAATCTTTCGTTCGCGACCCGTGTGTAAATCTGTGTCGTAGAGAGGCTTGCGTGACCGAGCATCATCTGAACCGCGCGTAGGTCCGCGCCGTGATTCAATAAATGGGTAGCAAATGCGTGTCGAAGCGTATGCGGTGATAGATGCCGATCAATCCCTGCTCTCTCAGCATACCGTCGTATTGCATACCAAAACGTTTGACGTGTCATCAGTTGGCCACGTTTACTCGGAAACAATACATTGGTCGAAACGTTAGACAGCAGCATCGGCCTGGCGTTCTTTGTATAGCTTGTTACCCAATTTAGTGCTTCTTCCCCAAGCGGAACGATCCGTTCCTTGTTGCCTTTGCCGATCACACGCACAATGCCTTGATTCAAGTTGATGCTCTCACGCGTGAGTTCGATAAGTTCCGTAACCCTCAATCCCGTCGCATATAGCACCTCAAGCATCGCGCGATCTCGCCATTCGACCGCACTTTTCTCTGGTTGCGGCGCGTTCAGTAGCGCGTCTACCTCGCTTTCCGATAGATAGTCCGGTAAGTTTTTAGCGAGTTTCGGGTTTTCTACGTTTGCAATGGGGTTGTCAATAACCAGACCCCGCTCTATGGCATGATTGAAAAAACCGCGTACGCTCGATAAAAAACGAGAGCGGCTACTAGACGCTTTACCGTGTACCACATGCTCCGCTAAATACGCCTGCAAATCCTCGCGAGTGCAGTCTCGAATACTCTTCCCAAGCCACTTTTCAAACGCCTGCAAATCCTGACGATAGCACTTGACTGTATTGGAAGAGAGATTCCGCTCGTACCAGATCGTATCGAGGTACTGCTGGATGTCGTCTGAAACGGTCTCAGTGGTCGACATGGCCGTGACCACATTAGACTCCGAAACTCTAGATTTTCTCTTTGATCCGAGCAGAGCGACCGGACCGTTCGCGTAAGTAGTAAATTTTCGCCTTCCGTACATCGCCGCGTCGATTGACCTGAATACTGTCAATCAGCGGACTATGTAACTGAAACGTACGCTCAACTCCGAAGCCGTGCGAGATCTTCCGCACGGTGAACGACGAGTTTAATCCACGGTTCCTTTTGCCGATGACCATACCTTCGAAACGTTGCAGTCGCGTTTTCTCGCCTTCAGTGATGACAACTTGAACCGCAACCGTATCACCTGTAGAAAAATCAGGAATTACATCTTTCTCTTTGCCGCCTTCTTCAACGCTTGAGCCACGCGCGGTCAATTCGCGAAGGTGTCGCTCCTCAACCAGATCAACGAATCCTTTCCTGCCCATCGCTCGACTCCCTTACTTGTGTTTCCTGCTGACATGCCGTTCTAGCCATGCCTTTTCTGATGTATTAAATCGCCGATCCGTCAGCAGCTCTGGTCGTCGCTGCCATGTGCGCAGCAATGCCTGCTCCTGGCGCCACTGAGCAATCGCCGCGTGATCACCCGATGTCAGCACTGAAGGAACTGTCTTTCCGCGCCACTCACGTGGCCGCGTGTACTGCGGACCTTCAAGTAAATTATCCCCGAATGAGTCGTCAATTGCCGACTTTTCGTTCCCCAGCGTTCCTTTAACGAGGCGTGCTACGGCATCGATGACAAGCAGTGCCGGTAATTCGCCACCTGACACGACGTAGTCTCCGACAGAGATTTCGATGTCGACGTACTCCTCAATATAGCGCTCATCCACGCCTTCGTATCGTGCGCTTATCAACAACATTGCCTCTAACGCGGCTAGTTCGCGCACCAATTCTTGCGTGAGTGTTTTGCCTTGGGGACTGAGGTAAATGGTTCTCGGTGCGCTTACAGGCGACTTTACTAAGGCTTCATCAGTACACGCCGCAAGCGGTTCCGCCATCATAAGCATGCCCGGTGAACCACCGAAGGGATGGTCGTCGATTGAACCGTATCGGTCTTTAGCGTAATCTCGAACGTTAAACAGTTCGACGTTCAGTTCATCTGTTGCGACCGCACGACCGACTACACCATCGCTCATTCCTGCCGCGATCAATTGCGGCATCGCTGTCACAACGCCAATCCACATTCCGCTAGCTCACGCCCGCCAATCAACGTTCCAACGCACCGTCACACGCTTAATCACTGAAACAGAATCCAACATCGGTTTCGCGAACGGTATGAGGTACGTACCGTTTTCGCCTCTGACATCAAGTACCGCCGAAGCACCAGTATCAATGACGTTTGATATTTTTCCAAGCTTGATGTCTTCCGTATTCACAACTTCAAGACCGATTAAGTCCACCCAATAGAACTCGTCCTCTTGAAGCGAAGGTAGCGCGTTCCGTCGAACGCCAAGCTCGAGGTTGTGCAATGCTTCTGCGCCGGTTCGATCCGAGCACCCATCGATCCTAGCTATCAATCCGTCACGGTGCCGGTGGAACTCGATACTCTCGAATTGCTGCCACGTCTCGTCGTCGCTTTTGCGATAGAGTTGCTTGAAATCAAGAAGGTTTGAGATGGGATCGGTAAAAGAATGGACATGAACCCAACCTTTTACGCCATATGCGGAACCGATACGCCCTACAACAACGATTCGGTTAGGGTCCAACCGTTAAGCGACGGGCTTCTCGTCTTCCGAGTCGGTTTCGTCAGTCGCAGACTCTGAATTTGCGTCTGACGCCGATTCTGCTGATTCCTCACCAGCCGCTTGAGCATCTGAGTCTTCCTCAGACGACGCCTCGACCTCAGGCTGTTCAGACTCTTCCTCTACGGCAGCTTCCTCTACTGGTGCCTCCTCTGCATCGGCTTCAGCTGCGGACACCTCGTCTGATTCCGCTTCTGCAGGAGCTTCTTTTTCTTCACTCTCCGCCGTCGATCTGTCATCTGCGTTAGCGTCGGTGGCAGCTGCCGCCTCTTCAGCCTCAGCTGATGATCCGTCTGCTGTTGCTTCGACTGATTCAGGCGCGTCTTCTATGACAGATTCGTCCGCTTCTGCTGCTTCTTCAGCTTCCTCAACAGGACCAATTTGCTCCGCTCGACGAGCTTCTTTAACTAGGCGTGAAACGGTCAGTGATGTTTGCGCGCCTTGGCCGACCCAATAGTCAACACGTGCGAGGTCAATGCGCAGACGCTCTGCTTTGCCTTTCGCAATCGGGTTGTAAAAACCAACTCTCTCAATAAACGTACCGTCACGACGTGCTCGTTGATCAGCAACAGTCACGTGATAGAACGGTTTGTGTATCGAGCCATGTCGAGCAAGACGGATTACGACCATGAAGAAGGCGTTTCACCTAGATGAGCGAGCGGCGGATTTTACTTAGCCGGATTATGAGTTGGCTAGTATTAATCAAGACTACAGAAGAATTAGAGCGCGAGATTCAGAACGGTTTGATATAGGAACTCACTTGCTTTCAGCCATCATTTGCTCGAGTTGCGCTAGCATTTTGCTGGAGCGCCCCATTCGGCTAAGTCGTTTAGTGGCTTTCTGCATTTGCTTGAATTTGCGAATCGTGAAATTTACATCCTGAATTCGCGTACCGCTCCCCGCGGCCACACGCTTTTTCCGCGAAGGTATGTTTAGGAGATTGGGAAATGCACGCTCCTTTGCGGTCATGGAGTCGATGATGATCGCATGCTTGCGGATGACATCGTCGTCCGTTTCCTTGACCTTTACATTTGGAGCACTAGGCAGCCTTGATAGCACACTAGCCATGCCACCCATTTCGGTCATCTGTTTGATTTGCTCTCGCATGTCATCAAATGTAAAAGAAGCGCCACGCAACATCCGCTTGACAACACGTTCTGACGCTTCGACATCGACTTTCTTTTCCGCTTCTTCGACTAAACCGAGGATGTCGCCCATCCCAAGAATGCGCGACGCCAAACGATCCGGATGAAACAGTTCAAGCTCGTCGAGACCTTCACCGGTGCCTAGCAACTTGATGGGTTTGCGTGTGATCGCTCGTACGGAAAGTGCTGCCCCGCCGCGGGCATCGCCATCGGCCTTTGTCAATACAACGCCAGTGAGCGGTAATACTCGATCAAACGTTTTCGCTGTCTTGGCAGCATCCTGCCCCGTCATCGCATCCACGACGAACAATGTTTCGACGGGTTGCAGCGTATCGTGCAGTTGCTGAATCTCCGACATCATTTCATCGTCGATAGCGAGTCGTCCAGCCGTATCGACGATGAGCGTATCGCTCGCGAGTTCCTGTGCGGTAGACAGGGCGTTCTGAACGATTTTGAGAGGTTGTTCGTTGGCGGAAGTTTCTATGAACTGGGCGTCGACGGATTCTGACAGCACGCGCAGTTGCTCGATTGCAGCGGGTCGATATACATCGGCTGATACCGTCGCAACCTTCAGTCCTTGCTCGTTCTGAAGATATCTTGCGAGCTTGGCAGCCGTGGTTGTTTTACCCGTCCCTTGCAAACCAGCCATTAAAATGACAGCTGGTTTTTTTGATACCCCGAGCTCGAGGCTGGAAACTTCCGTCCCCATGAGCGCGACCAGCTCGTCGTGGACGAATTTCACGAACATGTCACCAGGTCGCACCGACGCGACAAACTCTCGCCCTACAGATTTCGTCCGGACGGCTTCTACGAACGGTATAACGACTTCAAGGGCAACATCAGCCTCAAGCAATGCCGTGCGGACTTCACGGATCGCTTCGGCAACGTTGTTCTCAGTCAGTTTCCGAGTACGAATACCCGAAAAAGTCTGCGTGAGTTTGTTCGTTAGATTGTCAAACATGATCGCGCGAAGCTGCGCTAAATTTCGGCGCGTGAATTCTATTTTTTGAAAATCTAGTGACGGCTAATCTATTTTCCAGTCAAATGGCTCCCGATCTGTTTGCAGGTATTGCGGCGCTACTGTACTTGCTTTACCTGTGGTTACAGCTCCGCTCGAGAGCCATAGAGTCGTTTCCAAACCGACGCACCGCGGCACTTGTGCTACCGGCAATGGCAACCCATCTCATTTACGCCGTTTTGATTGTCACAACTGGGTCAGGCTTGTATCTCTCCATCTGGTCCAGCGCAATCATCATGACGTTCATCGCGATGGTCTGCACGTTCTATCTCTATTTAGTTCAAGGCTATAGAGTATTGGCACTCGTCACCGTACCACTCGCGATCGTCTCGCTGTTTTTTGGTTTGCTTCTCTCACCCATTGAAGGGACGCTCATAAACCAACCTACGGTGATTGTGCATGTCTTGATTAGCATGCTCACATATGCGACGTTAGGCTTAGCTGCTGTCCAAGCAGGATCGATCATTATTCTGCATCAGCGGCTGAAGAAGAATGATTCGACCGCTTTCGTGAAATTGATGCCGCCCCTCCAAACGGTAGAAGCCACGGCAATGCATTTGCTGTGGTTAGGCGTCTCGATGCTCACATTGACGCTCGTAACTGGTCTGATATTCCGCTGGGACTTCGTTCAGCAAGGTAATTACGTCATGCACATGGGTATCGCGCTGACGTGCTGGGTACTCTATCTCGCGCTAATTTGTGGCCAACTGTGGTTCGGTTGGCGCGGTCAGATTTCCTCGCGGTTGTCGCTTCTCGCATTCGCCGTATTACTCATCGGCTTTTTTGGTCTTAAGTTCGCATTCGGCTATGGGACCTAACCTCTAACCAACTCAATTCAAAATGGAATCGTTTGTTGTACCCGCCTGGGTATTGATCCTCTCTGTCTTTATTCTGCTGTTGATGAGCGCCTTCTTCGCCGGCGCTGAGACCGCGATGATGAAGCTGAACGTCTATCGAATGCGTGCGCTTGTCCGCAAGCGGCATGGTGGCGCACGACGCGCATATCGACTGCTGCAGCACAAGGACCGTCTGCTTGGCGTCATCTTAATCGGCAATAACCTCGTCAACTACTCAGCGGCAGTCGTCGCAAACGTGGTGTTCGTTCGATGGTTTGGCACCGAGCTCGGAGGTGTCATCACGACGGTGTCAATTACGTTTATCTTCTTGATTTTCGCAGACATAGCACCCAAAACGATCGGCGCGGTACGACCGGAATCGATTGCGTATCCAAGTGCGTACGTATTGGTACCACTTCAATCGATCATGAAGTATTTAGTGTCTTTTTCGAATTTCTGTGGCGCGTTCGTCGTCAAGCCATTTACGCGTGGCGTCGTCGACGACGAAGACTTGACCGAAGACGAGTTGCGTCAGGTTTTTGATCAGGCTCGAAAACTCCCTCGTAACAGACAGCTGATGATCTTGAACATCTTGAGTTTAGAAGAACAGACAGTCGGTGACGTGATGCAACCTCGAGAAGCCATCTACGGCATTGACCTCAACGCTTCGATGCCTGAGATTCGTCAACGCATCGCTGCATCAGGTCATACACGCCTTCCAGCATATCGAGGAACCATCAACGACATTCAAGGCATCCTCCATATGAGAGAAGCAAATCGAGTCATGCAAAACCTCGATGCAACTAAAGAGGAACTGATCGCGGCTCTCGAGAACACTTACTACACACCGAGTCAAGTACCGCTGTCACGACTCGTCAACAACTTCAAGCAACGCCGAAGACGTTTCAGCATCGCAGTTGACGAGTATGGTGCCGTTGTCGGGCTGATTACGATCGACGACATCATCGAGGAAATCGTCGGCGAATTTACCCTCAGTTCGCATGAAACAGATACTGGTGTGATTACACCGATCGATGACAACACCTATAGGGTTACCGGTAACACACTTCTGCACGAACTGAACAACACCGCCCACTGGACACTTCCTGAAGATGGTCCACGAACAGTCAATGGGTGGGTGCTAGATCACTTACGACGCGTGCCATCCGGTCAGACTTCGATCACAATCGAGAACTATCGTGTCGAGATCATTGAAATCGTCGACAACGCCATCAAATCGGCGACGATCACTCAGTTGCCATTTGACGACGATTTTGGTGTTGAGACACAAGAGCAGGAAGACCAAAACAACCAGAGTCGCACGCAATAGCGGTACCTCACCTTGTGATCGACTTCGGTTTGAAGTGCATACACAACTCGCCTAACCATGTGCGTCACAAACAGGTC
>JAPOVY010000076.1 GCA_026707905.1 Gammaproteobacteria bacterium
GGCTATCCGGTGCAGGTGCGGCCCGAGAACACGATGCGCTCTACGTTAAGCCTTACGTGGGATCAATTCTCTGAAACGATGCCTGAAAGCGATGACTTCGAAGACCGTACCCTACTAACTGGTTCACGAGGTGTCGTCGCGGGTACGAACTATCGTGCGACGCTTGAAAACTTCGAGTTCTATGGCATTGAATCTGTGGGTGCGTCGACGTGGTTTCGTTGGATCGCACCAGAGGTGGGTCGTTTCGAATTCGATGTATCAGACGGTTTAAACGCATTCGTATTCGATGGTACAAGCACAACGTCGTTGCGTCGCGTTTCAACGATGCCTAATCAATACCAAGATTCTCAGTTTGAAGCAGCACAGGATCGGGAGTATCAAATCGTCGTTCTTGACACTGCAGAACGGCTTGTGCCTGACTATGAGCTGTCCTGGCGTTTAGTACGCACGCCAAGCTTCGGCTACGCCGATAACGACATGATGCGGGACGCAGCAACGATTGAAGGAGAAACCGGCGAAGAATCTGTAGACTCATTTGACTCTGCTACAGTAGAACCGAACGAGGATACAAGGACAGGCGTTGGTACGATCTGGTGGAGGTGGAGTCCGCCGTCGGTCGGGGATTACGTATTTCGGTTGGACGGTTCTGGCGTCGGCAATCTTGCGGCATTTGAAGGAACGTCGTTGGATGACCTTACGTTCATTGTCGATGGTAGGTTATTACGGTTCAGCACACGTGAGGAGCGTCAATACTGGATTTCACTCGGCTATCGAACAGATTCGATGTTCGCAGACGTGGACGGCATTCGGTTAGCAAGCGGTTTTGCCTGGGGGCCGGCGCCCGCGAACGACGTGTTTAGCTCACCGGAATTACTTAGTGGTACCGTCGGAGAGATGATGGCAGATCACTCCTTTGCGACGTCATCGCTTGAGGAATTTGACCATATAAGAGGTCACTCATCTCTATGGTGGCGATGGATAGCACCTTCAGACGGCTGGCAGCGATTCGAACTAGAGGACTGGGAAGCTGCCGGTCTAGAGGAGGAAAGTCAACAAGGAATACTCGCGATCTATCGCGAGCGAAGCGAATCCTCGCCAGCATTGCTCGCGACAAGTGACCACTCTTACGTGATCAACGGACACGCTGAAGCCACAGTCCGGACGGAAGGAGGCGAAACGTATTTAGTTAGAGCAGCCTTGCGTTCTACGCACCTTGGTGATTGGGATCGACGAATCACGTTTTCATACGCGCCGATTGAAACACCAGCGTGGCAACGTTACGTGGGTCGAATTTCTGAGGTTCGCAGTTCGAACGACGATGTCGAAGACGAGGATCTATTTCAAACGAGCAGCATTTCGTTAGTTGGTGATTCGGGGCTTGTCGCGGTTGCAACAGGTGACGGATTGATCTCGTATTCCGAATCCAGTTCTGGAACGCTGACGAAGGAAGTGAAAGTGCCCTATCGAACCGCATCGGGGAACGACGTCGAGATTTCGTCCGATGCTTTACTGCACTGGGATCCGAACCTAGAAGGTCTCTATCTACTACAGCAAGATGCGTTTTTCGAGATTTCTGAACCCATTTCGAGTGCTAGTCGCTTGACACGCTGCACGCCGGCGACGATCGATGGTGTAGTACCAGAACAAGCCTTCACAGACGCGACGGGCGAGAGCATGTACGTTTTAGGTAAGGACGCAATCGATGTCTACGCAGTTCGCTCGGGTTGTGTATTCGAGCTTACACAGACCGTCGGTTCGGCGTTTAAATTCAGACCAAGCGTTCCACATCTTCGGGTCATCGAGCTTGAAGGCACACGCTCAATCGCCTTGGATTCGACGGACGGACGCATCTATGCTGTCGGGAGTGAGAGTCTTCTAACCTTCAGTCGCACGACAGACGGTACGTTGGCGCTCGAGTCTTCATTCGCCGCGAGTGAGTGGGCGGAGGATTATTCCTGGGCGTTCGGCGTCGCATCTGTCATTCTTGCTGACGCCGAAACACTTTTTGTCGTAGCGGAGCTATCTCCGGTCGTCGCAGCGTTCAGCATTGGCGATCAAGACGAAGGAGAGAATCCTGTCTTGCTTGGCGTCGTTGATGGGTTTCATCTCTCACAAGAAAGTTTCCACAGCAATCCGTTCTACAGTCATGTTGACTGGCCACAGCGGAGTGAGGGATGCACGACTGCTTCTAAGCACAGTGAGGAACGACCTTCAATCGACGTCTTCTGTAATGGTCAGGTTTTCACCATCGGATGGAACGAATCTACGGAGGCGTTGACTTTGTCAGACTGGTTCCAGGTGGGTCAGGCTGACCGATTTGGTCACCTGTTACGAGATGGTATTGAAACCCTATCGCCAAAGAAAATCAGTGAAAGTGCGGCACGGAACAGAAATTACGTTCTTGGTACCGGTCCGATAGGAACGTTGCATATATTCGATCGAGCAACCCGAATCACCGAGAATCCATACATCGAGTAGACTGCTCCGTGCAGTACCCGCGTTGGTGGGTCAGGATGTGGCAGCGCAATAGCGGTAGATTTTCCCTCGCTCTTAGCGCTGGGTTGATCTATCCGCTCGCGTTTGCGCCCTTCGACCTATGGCCACTTGCGATTTTCACCTTGGTGGTACTGCACCAGCTCATCCTACGTGCAAACACCAATGGGCAGATCTTCGGTATTTGCTTTGTATTTGGGGTTGGAAAGTTCGGATCAGGAGCTTATTGGATCCTCGTGAGCTTGATCAGCTACGCGGAGGTTCACGTGTCGGTTGCGGTTGGTTTATTCATCGTTTTCCTTTTACTTTCGGGTACGCTCTTCTCGGTTCTTGCGTTTTTTAAGAGTAAGTCTCGTTATGCCACTATTAACGCGCTGGTTTTCGCTACCGGTTTGACGATCGTCGAAATCCTCCTCTCGCTTCCGTGGTCACTGAGTTTTCCGTGGTTACACCTTGGTTACGCACTCATCGATACGCCGTTAAGCGTGTTTGCACCGATAGGGGGTGTTTGGGCGGTTAGTTTCGTTGGGGCGTTCTCGGCTGCGGCTCTAAGCCTTCTAGTGACTCGACATTGGCCCACGCTCGCAACGGCGAGTGTTCTTTGGTTTCCTGGGCTGTTTCTTACCGCAAATCCGTCAGCAGACGGGGAATCCTTTTCAGTAGCACTCGTTCAAGGCAATGTGCCACTGACTGAGAAATGGGAGACGAACGGATGGCGAAATTCGTTAGTCAGATACAGTTGGTTGTCGAAAATGTCGCCGTCGACGGACCTGATCGTGTGGCCAGAATCAGCCTTACCGGTGGCGGTTTCGGCACGAGAGGAGGAAGTATTTGCTGCCTTAGAGGAACTTGACGGTCAGCTAGTCTTCGGCGCGCTTGAGGAGAGAAAACTAACGGGTCGATCAGCAATGTTTAACGTGGTTGTTACCGTGGATCATGGCGAACTCAGCTACTTTAGAAAAGAACGCCTCGTGCCGTTCGGTGAATACATTCCATGGCGGCATCAAATCGGTCGAGTTCTTCAGCCGATCGGGTACCCCATGTCATCGATTACGCCAAGTAGAGCGGCGCAGACGCTACCTCGAATTGGTGACTTACTTTTAGCACCTGCGATCTGTTACGAGATTGCATATCCAGAACTCGTTCGTCGTCGTGGATCGATCGCCGACCTTATCGTGGTCCTGAGCGAGGATTCGTGGTTAGGCGACACGACAGGACCATGGCAACATTTGCAGATCGCTAGGATGCGAGCACTCGAACTCAATCGACCTTTGGTCAGAGCGACAAATGATGGTGTTACCGCGATCGTTGATGCTAACGGAGCGGTTCTAGATCAACTTGAACGGTATCGCGAAGACGTGCTTGTTGGTTCTGTTGCACTGCAGGAACGTTCCACGTTGTTTGCTCGATTCGGATTGGTTCCGATCGCCGGTCTTTTTGTACTCGTCTCGTTGATCTCCGTGGTGGCGAGCCAACGAGATAGGTTGCATCGGACACGAGCACGTTGACGTGTCAGCAAGCCATACCATATAGCGAACGTCTGATCCGGAAAAACGCTTCCGTTGCGTCGGATCGTTAGTACCCTCTCCGTCAAGTGTTGTGCTTTGGGTCAACGTTCAAGGATGTGGGTCTACATTTCAACGAATAACGTGGCGCAAGCTCTGTTCAGTTATTCGCAGTAATTGGATCCGACAACACGATTACAGTAATTGGAGGTGTGAACAGATGCTATCAGGTGACATTCTTGCAGATGCGGGAAGGCTTTTAGCGCCGCATGCGATGGTTTGGATAAGGCGACTTGATGCGCCGATCGATGACGTTTGGGGCTTAGTTAGTACACTAGAAGGTCTCAAAAAATGGTGGATCGTTCCCCCAATTGCGTTGGAGCTACGACCCGGTGGGATATTCCGGCACCACTGAGAGAACGTCGTATATGACTTCCGCGAGCGTGAATACATCGATTACCGAGAACCAAACGCTAGTTATGTTGGAACTGGGGGAATGAGACTTGAACTTTGGAAGGACGAGGACCAGACCGTATTCACTTTCCTTGATACATGGGCAGAGGGTATCAGAGGCGTCGGTGAAGGCGAAGTAGCGTCTCAGCCGGGCGGTCCAGGTACACCTTGGCCTGGTGTTGCTGCTGGATGGCACGAGATGATTGACCGCCTTGAGTCCGTAGCAACAGGACGTAGCGCTCAACACGGTATTAGCGAGCTATGCGATTTCTATGTCGGCTATCTCAGTGCTCTTTATCGGTGGCAACGAAGTGTGCAACGTGTGAGCTAATCAGTTTTCGATGGTAAAACGTCAAACGCATTTCGTTACTTATTTGGTCAAACAGCAGCTTTCGAACTTGTGAAATGCCCCTGAGCGCACTAACTAGCTTGGTCAAGCGTTCTTTTAACTGGAATTCAAAAAATCTCGATATTTATGAAACGTCAGTAGACGCCAACGACCGTATTAACCGGATTTCGAATACAGAGTTTCTTGGTGATCTATACGACTAGGTACAGTAGTGTGAATATCCACGCGCATGCGGTAAGTGTGATCGCTAGCCAGGACCACACTCGGTTACCTTCGTATGCCATTGCCGAACGAACGAGACCAAACGTAACAACGACACCGTAGATGACGCCAACCGCTGCAACGATGACAACGGCCACCAACAACGCGACACCTTCAATTCCGTCCCAAGGCGACGTCGCTGCAAACGCGTTCAACGGGCCAGAGATGGCGTTCAGGAGAAGTGTGCCGACAACACCGAATATCCACCAGGTCTTGGCGAGACCGTACTGACCTCGCCATAACCGGGAAACAACGCGTCGTAGTGATCGGTTGTTCATCAACCGGAATTCGATGCAATTAGCGGAGCTATTCGCATGTATCGTCGCAGGTCAATACACTTTCGTTGATCCGCGCTAAAACGACACAGATTCGATATCCGTCTGAGAAAAGTCCTGTCCCTTGTACAACAATGGTTCATTACGTGTTTCGGCAAGTGCGTACGAAAAACAGTCTCCGAAATTGAGCTTGGCAGGATGTTGGCCTTTGCCAAAGATTCTGAATGCACTTCGTGCTACATATGCTTGATCTGCATCGCACGGTATCAACTCAATTGCGGCCTTCGAGATCAATAGGTCAAGGTCAAGAAGGCCATCGGTGCGATTTCGATGATGGATAACGATCGGAGCTTCAACAAAAAGGACCTCACTCATACAGATAGATTCTGTCGACTGAATATGGTCAACAATCGTTTCTCGATCAGGTTCACCTTAAATAGCCGCGACGAGCGCAGACGGATCAACCACCATTACGTTGGAAGCCCTCGTTCGTCATATCCGATTATTTCATCAGCTGAACGGTCGTCGTAAATTGGTAGCGCGGCACAATGAAGCGCAATTTCATTGAGTTCGTCCATGAGTCTTCGACTTTTGCTTTGACGTTCGAGTCTCGTGAGGCGTTCCTGCAACGCGATAGTGACGGCTTCAGTCTTTGTTTCACCAGTTATTTGCGCGACCGTAGCGGCGAGTTCTTCGGTTTTGGTATTACGGATATTTAGCGCCAAGGTTCATTCATGACGTGTAGCAAATTTACTACATTGTATCGTCCCAATAGAACAAATGTCATCACTAAACGCGGTCTAGATCCGAACGATCAATACTGTTCGATTCCCCTATTCTTACGTACGGTATTTAGTCTTATTTACGAGTTTCGGTGATGGTCAATCGCGTTTTTAATCGGGGGAGGTGCGGAGTTGCGCAAGAACGATCTAGCGATGAATAGATTTGGAGGATGTCTCTTAGGTTTAGCCGTGGGTGATGCTCTCGGTACAACACTCGAATTCAAAGAACCAGGTTCGTTCGATCCGATTGATGACATAATCGGTGGTGGACCCTTTCACCTGGATCCTGGACAGTGGACCGACGATACGTCCATGGCGTTGTGCCTTGCCGAAAGTCTTATCCAGTGTGTCGGATTTAATGCCCGACATCAAATGGAACTGTACGTTCGGTGGTACAAGCACGGTTACCTCTCGTCCAACGGTTACTGCTTTGATATCGGAAATACCGTTAGTGGCGCGTTAGAACGATTCATTCGTACGGGGGAGCCGTTCGCAGGATCAACGGATCCTTTGGCAGCGGGTAACGGTTCTCTGATGCGACTTGCGCCGATATCTATGTTCTACGCATCGAGATTGTCGGATGCAGTAGAGTACGCAGCGGCATCATCTCGAACGACGCACGGTTGCGCCGAAGCCGTGGATGCATGTCGCGTGTTCTCGTATATGCTCGTCCACGCGCTTCGCGGCGCAAACAAAGAGACGATTCTTCAAGCGCCAGTCGAAGACATCCAAGGAATCTGGCAGGGGTCGTCCTTGTGCGAATCAATCGATGAAGTCGCAATAGGTTCGTACAGACATCGCGAGCCTCCCGCGATTGAAGGATCCGGACATGTTGTCCGATCCTTAGAAGCAGCACTATGGGCATTTGACAAAACAGATTCGTTTCGTGAAGGAGCGTTGCGCGCTGTCAATCTAGGCGATGATGCGGACACAACTGGCGCGATTTACGGACAAATTGCTGGAGCATTCTATGGTGAAGAAGGGATTCCGGCGGAGTGGCTGGACCGCCTGACGATGTTGCATGAAATCTCCGCTTATGCCGATGACTTGTACGAGTTGGCGACCGAACGTTCATAGCAATGCAAGAGAGTACATGTCGCTCTGAACTGATGGCATTAATCTAGAATCAACATTTATTTATGTAGATCAATAATTTAAGTTTGTAGATTCGTACTTTTTGCGTTTGCCAAATTAAGGTTCGTTCGCTTGTGCCGATGTTGCGCCCGCGAATCACATGAATATCGACCCGTCATTGGATGCATCCGTTATTCGCCTTCACGCCTATGTAATGGCAAGTGAGGGGATCGTCGACGGTATGCGAGTCTCTCGGTTGGGATCGAATGCTCCCTCACGCGGCTCTACAAGGCTTCCACCCGATTGGTTAATCGATTGGATAATTCACTTTTCCCTTGACCTTTGTGAAATCCCTCACGCTTAGTTTCGTAGTGGATTTCGCACAGAACCGATCCAGTGGCTGTTAGACGAACAAAGCGTAAATCCGAGGTCGCAAACGGTCAGAAATCCATAAATCCGCGTCTAGCTAAGACGTTGATTCGTGAACGACGAGAAAGCGTCCCTGAGATCCATTACGCATCGGATCTCCCAATCGCTGCGCACATCGAGCGTATCCAGGAGCTTCTGCAGACACACCAAGTCGTGATCGTGGCTGGAGAGACAGGATCAGGGAAGACGACCCAACTACCACTTGCTTGTCTAGAGGCGGGATTTGGCATAAACGCCACCATTGCGCATACCCAGCCTCGTCGTCTTGCCGCGCGCGCAGTTGCAGGACGAATTGCAGAGCAAATGAAGGTTAATCTCGGCGAACAGATCGGCTATGCAGTTCGATTCGATGAGTCGTGGAGTCGCTACTCGCTCGTGAAGGTCATGACTGACGGTATGTTGCTGGCAGAGATCAACCGAGATCGAGAGTTACGACGTTATGAAGTCGTTATCGTGGATGAAGCACACGAACGCACCCTTAATGTCGACTTCCTGTTGGGATTCCTCCGTCGGCTGATCGATAGACGTCCAGAACTAAAAATCATCATTACAAGTGCGACGATCGATGTCGAGAGTTTCAGTCGTCACTTCGACGACGCGCCGGTGGTTGAAGTAGAGGGTCGGAGCTATCCGGTTACGGTCGAGTATCGTCCACCGGATGACGATCTTGAAGGCACGGTGTTCGGTTGTTTGGACGAGATTCTCGATTCCGGAATCAAAGGTGCGAAGGACATTCTGATGTTCCTGCCGACCGAGCAGGAGATTCTTGAATGGTCGAATCGGATTCGACGCCGATTTCCAAAGCAACTAGAGGTGTTACCGCTTTATGCAAGGTTACCGCCGCGCGACCAGCAGCGGATCTTTCAATCCTCGGAAAAGCAACGGATTCTGTTATCTACCAATGTTGCCGAAACTAGCCTAACGGTACCCAACATTCGATTTGTCGTTGATCTAGGCAAGGTGCGGATCAGTCGTTACAGCGCACGATCGCGAGTTCAACGACTGCCGATCGAACAGATTTCGCAAGCCAGCGCTGACCAACGGATGGGACGATGTGGCCGAATAGCGCCCGGAATTTGCTATCGGATTTATCCCGAAGCAGTCTATGAACGCGTTCCGCGTTACACGGATCCTGAATTAAAGCGGACGAATCTTGCATCCGTTCTCTTGCAGACGAAGCACTTCCGCTTAGGTGACATCCGGAAGTTTCCCTTCCTCGAACCACCCGATGAGCGCAGCATTGGTCAAGCGGAAAGGTTGTTAGACGAACTCGGTGCGCTTGACGGCGGGAAACTAACGGTACTAGGTCGGCAGATGGCTCGGATGCCGATCGATCCTCGCTACGCTCGAGTATTGATCGAAGCGGCGCACCGAAATGCATTAAAGGAAGCGTTGATCGTGATTTCCGCGCTTACCGCGCAGGACCCGCGGCTACGACCTCATAACCAACGCGAGGCAGCGGATACGGCGCAAGAGCGATTTTCTGACGAAAAGTCGGACTTTCTTGCGCTGGTTAACCTTTGGTTCTGGGCTGAACGCGAACGTCAAGCGAATTCGAGCTCAGCGTTCCGACGGTTATTAGAACGGCATTTCATATCACCGAATCGATACTTCGAATGGCGTTCGTTGCATCGTCAGTTGACTGGTTACTGCCAACGCCTCGGACTGCAGTTGAACTCGAAACCAACATCCTACAAGAACTTACACACGGCGATCTTGACGGGGTCACTTGGATTGATTGGTACTAAGGAGGAAAAACAGAAGTACGCAGGCGTGCACGATCTGCGTTTTCAGTTACTCCCGGGTACTCGAATTGGTAAAACCTCACCTAAGTGGGTGGTCGCTGCCGAGATCGTCGAGACCGGCCGTGTCTACGCGCGAACCGTCGCTTCGATCGAACGCAAATGGATCGAAGACGTCGCTAGTCGATTGCTAAAACTCAGTTATTTCGACGAGTATTGGGACGATCGTCGTGGTGAAGCGATGATCTTGAGTCGCGCAACGCTCTATGGCTTACCGGTATACGAACGACGCCCACGAAGACTAGCGCCGCGAGATGCCGAGCTTGCGCGTGAGCTCTTCGTTCGGCATGCCTTAGTAGAACCAAAGCAGCTGCGTCCCTGGCCGTTTCTCAAGCACAATCGTCAGCTCCTGTCGAAATTACTCAAGATTCAGGCACGCGAGCGAAGAACCGATGTGGTCGTTGCGCCTCGGGTTCAAGCGAGTTTTTACCTTGAGCGAATACCTGACGATGTTTTCAATGTCCGTACCTTCGAAATGTGGTTCAACGATGCAAGTGCGGCTGAACTAGATCGGTTGCGAATGACGGACAGTGACCTACTGCGACGCCCTGACGAAGACCTTACGAACGCCGCGTTCCCTGGTGAACTCGTGATTGACGACCATCGATGGCCATTGAGATATCGGTTTGCGCCGGGCGATGTTGCTGACGGGGTATCGGTTCAAGTGAAGGCAGAAAACATCGGTTCATTGTCGCTTGATGCGGTGCAGTGGTTAGTACCCGGGCGATTAGCTGAAAAACTGACCGAGCTATTAAAAAGTCTACCTAAGCAGTATCGAAGGCATTTGGTTCCCATTCCTGATCGAGTAGAGCAGTTATGCGACTACCTACTGCGACCGTCGCGATACCGGATCGGCAATTTCTACGATGTATTGAGTCGCACGTTGGCGGATTTCTATCGCGTCCAAGTGCCACCGGACGCGTGGGAAGAAGCGAAACTAAGTCCGTTTCTGAGGATGAATGTCCAGTGGACCAATCGACGTGGTGCTGTACTCGATCAAGACAGAGATTTGGTGGCGTTAAAACGACGACACGAAGCGACTTTGGCGGACGCATTAGTCGATGAAGCAACTACGATTTCTGCATCGGCGGAACGACATGTCAAGTTCCCCGAGCAAGGAATAGAAACAAAGCGGCGACTTCGTCAAGGCCACACTGATTTCACCGTGTTCCCTGCACTCGTCGATAAAGGTGACCATGTTGCGATCGAGATTGCCGTCAATGAAGCACAACAGAGGGTATGGCACGAAAAAGGGTTATGCAGACTATTCGTACTTTCAGAAAGTCAATCAGTGCGGTACTTGAAAAAGGAGTATCAGAAAGAAACCAACATGCACATGCAGTTGGCGAAACTTGCAGATCCCAACGCAGTACTGGATTCGCTGTTAATGAGCGTCGCACGTTACGTGTACCTCAACGGTGACGAACGTATTGAGACTAGATCGCAATTTGACCGTCTACTCACTGCACACCGTGGCGAGTTCGTATCAAATGGGCTTGACCTCATTGCGACCTGCTCGGACATAGCCGAGAAGCGATTCGACGTATCGTTAGCAGTTGAGAACATAAGTAGCGCGGTTTTGACGTCAGCGAAAACGGATTTAGAGAAGCAGCTTTCGAGCATTGTTCCCGCAGATTTCATGTGGCAAACCCCTTACGAACGGTTGGCAGATCTCCCACGCTATCTAGAGGCGATGCTCTATCGAATCAACCATTTTCAAGGCCGGGTGTCGAAAGATGAGGAACTGATGACTAATGCACGGGAGTGGGAAAACCGATTGGAAGCCTTGGTAGCGCGTGCCGGGGACATGCCAGATCTCGTTGACGCTAAGTTTCTATTGGCTGAATTGCGGGTCGCATTGTTCCATCAAAAACTAGGCACCAAGGAAAAGACCTCGCGGAAACGGCTGACGCAGACTTTTGAACGACTGGAAAGGGAGTACGTAAACGATTGAGGTTATGAAGAGTCCAGACGATTATCCTGTTTCAGGTTGCGGTTTAGGACTGCGACGTGGCATGTTTGATGCCTATGAAGAGCATGCCACAGCCATGGCCAAGCACATCGACTTCGTCGAATGTGCACCGGAAAACTGGATTGGTGTAGGAGGACGTTGGAGTAAGCGATTTCGAGCGATGATCGAACGCTACCCGGTAGTTTGTCATGGGTTATCACTCTCGATCGGTGGTCCAGCGCCGTTCGATATGGATTACCTCGCACAACTCAAGGCGTTTCTCAACGAGATCAACGCAAAGTCCTACTCGGATCATTTGAGTTTTTGTGGAGATTTCGGGCAGTTGTATGACCTGATGCCGATCCCGTTCACAGAGGAAGCTGTGCATTACGTCACGGGTCGCATCAAGTTCGTTCAAGATGTGCTTGAACGACAGATTGCGGTCGAGAACGTTTCCTATTACGCAGCGCCAGGCCAGGAAATGCCGGAAGCGGAATTCATCAATGCGGTAATAGAGGAGGCGGACTGTAAATTCCTATTGGATGTCAACAACATACACGTAAATAGCATCAACCATCGGTATGATGCAGTTGAGTTCTTGCATGCGATGCCGGTGGAACGAGCCGATTACGTTCATATTGCGGGACACAAAGTCGAAGCAGAAGATCTGCGCGTCGACACCCATGCAGCACCAATCATCGATCCCGTGTATGAATTGCTCAGTGAAGCGTTCAATACTTTTGGCGCAATGCCGACGCTACTTGAACGGGATTTCAATTTTCCACCGCTTAGCGAATTGCTCGACGAAAGTCAACAAATCCGCGGGATTCAGACGAAGTCGCGTGACTAAACCGGTTGACGGGCAGAACCTGCCAAAGTTCCAGGCTCTGCAGCTCGATTTCGCGGCACACATTCGCAATCCAGAACTGAATCCCATCCCAGATGGGATCGAACCGCGTCGGATGGCGATTTACAACCGACTGTTCTACAACAACATTGAGTCGTTCTGCTCCATGCGGTTCGAACGGACTAAGAAAGTTCTTGGTGAAGAGCGCTGGAACGGGATGATCCGCGATTTCGTACATCGTCATCAATGCAAAAGTCCATATTTCGCGCAGATTTCTGAGGAATTCATCGCATACCTAGCGATGGATCGATCAGAGATGAGCGATCCACCGTTTCTCCTTGAGCTCTGCCACTACGAATGGCTGCCTTTGTATTTCGATCGATTGGCAGGAGCGTTACCAACTTACGAACCGTGTGTTGACCCACTCAACACTTCATTAAAAGCATCTGAGCTTTCGCTTGTGCGACGATACGTATGGCCTGTCAGCAGGATCGCTAACGATTTCCAACCGGAAGAACCTCCAGAAAAGCCAACGTGGGCACTAGCTTTCCGTAATCGAGCGGATAAGGTCGACATCAAGCATGTCGATGCGTTCACAGCGAATCTGGTAGAGACTTTGCGCGCACCGATGACGGGCTTAGATGCCATTCAAACCGTACTGGGGGATTCCGCTAAACTGGACGAAATGCGTTTAGAGCGACTGTCGTCGCGACTCGACGACTTAGTGGAGCTGGATGTCTTGATTGTGGCAGATTAGTCGAAGCTTGGAAATAACGGAAATTAGGCCAACGACCTAACGCGTCGCGTCAATCCGTTCCAGATCGCCATGCCATCCAAGTATGCGACGATCGACTGTTGCTAATTGATATCCTTCTAGAGCTGTCGAAACGATGATGCGATCAGCTGCGTCTGAGTGCAATCCACTTAAATTTACGGCGCGAATTGCGATCTTGCCGTCAACCGAAACTTCCTTAGTCCCTTGTTCGATCACTGTACGTCGCCAAACGTCGACGTTTTGGTCGAACTCAATGCGTTGCTTTTGTTGTAAAAGTGCGATTTCCCAAAAAGAGATAGCGGATACAAAAATGTTCCCGGACTGCCAAGCTGTTTCGATAAGTTGCCTGGTCTGCTTTCCCAGTCTTTCGGAACCAAAACGTAACCAGAGCAGAACATGCGTGTCAAGGAGGATCACTAATCTTGCTCCGATGGATTCTCTTGCATGGCTTCCCACTCGACCTCCAGTGGTTCGACAATATCTCCGAGAATTCGGATCGAGCCACTATCGATACCAAAAAGCTTTTTTGGGCGATCACGATACGGAACGAGTTTCGCAACTGGCTCACCGTTCTTCGTTATGACAAGCTCTTCTCCAGTTTCAGAGACCGCGTCCATTAGTTTCAAGCATTTTGCTTTGAATTCAGAAGCTTTGATTACACTCTCTTTGATTTTGTTTTCCAGTTCCATTAGCGCGGTACTCGTTAATGCGAGACGTAATTGTAGAAAGAGACCATCGTTATGACCATAGTTTTACATTAGTCGATTTCGAGGATTTGAAGCTTGTCAGCCGCGTAGTTTCAAGAGGTCACTGGGGTCTGGTTATGAGCCTGTAATTCTTCAATTAGGTCGGAGAGTTTCTGCCTTTTCGTTTTGACGATCGGGTACGCCACAGAAACATTTGGGTGCGCCGAAGGACCATTAGTAATAGTCCTCGTCATTGTCGTCTTTCATAGCATCCCATTCAACATCGATCGGTTCCATTATGTCACCAAGGATCTGACAATCACCCTTGAACATACCAAACAAGCTTAGTCGCTTGGCATAGGGAACTAGCTTGCTAACGGGCTTACCCTTCTTCGTGATGACTAGTTCATCACCAGTGTCCGAGACCGATCGAATATATCTCGAACAGTTGCGCTTGAATTCAGTTACGTTGATGGTGTGCTCGACTGATTTTTCTTCTTCCGCCAAAACGACTTGCTCGGAACTCAACCGGATGCAATCGTAAATACGTTTGACGATCTCGCCAAAACCGAATAAACCTCCACCTGTAAGTCGTCGTGTGACTGCATAGGTCTGAGTTAGTTCTAATTAACTTCGATTCACGCATTTCCTGTTAAAACGAGGAAAACTCGATTCGACTAACTGGACATCCTTCAACGGAATGGATTAATGATCGTAACGCCTTCGATCCGTTGGTTGTCCGACAAGTACTCGGATTAGAGCGTTCTGCATCCTGTTGTGACAGACGCGGCGACGATGAGCGAGTCATAAAAACTGAATCGGTATCGAGATTGAATATCCAGAGCTTTCAAATAAAGCGGAATGTCAGGATTGACGCGATACAAAGGCGCAAGCACATCTTCAATGTACTTGCGCATTTCATCACCAGTGAGACGTATCTCAGCTTTCCGAACCGCTGTGTTGACACATTCCTGTATGACTTGATGGCTAATGCAAGCAGTCCGGGACTCGATTCCGAAGATGATCAGTTCATCGGCGATATTCGCTTTACGGATGTCGATACGCTCGAGTTGATAAACGAAAACGTTCGTATCGATGAAACTCTCAACGTTCATTCATTTCGTCGCGCGTCAGTTTGCGACCGACTCGCAGCTTGCCTTGGAGTTCGCGTATGGTGCGCATAGCCTGAACCGCCCGTGCTTCCATCCCGACGTAATCCGAGAGCCACTTGCGAAATAGTGCGTTCAAGGTCGTGTTCTGCGAGGCGGCGCGGCGACGCGCAGCTTCAATCAGGTTCTCATCGGCACTTAGCGTTACGTTCTTAATCGTAGTCCTTTATCCATCATTTATTCACGATACACTGTTTCCGTGCACACCAGTACAGCGCAATCGATTCACTGAATGAGGATTTCGTGCAGCCTCACGGATTCCGCGCACACAAATCGTATGTAAAAGATGGGGATCGATTTTGTGACGGTTCTCGTCTTTTATGTCAAACCAGTTGGGAGAGGAACGTCTTTGCCGGGACAATGATCGGACTGGTTTCCGAAAAACAGTCTCTGTCAACGTAATCCGATTCGACAGAAACTTGAAATGCGTATGCGGCACGGGTTTGTTTTTGAAAGTGATGAAGGTGCTTCGGAAGGCTCTTACTCGCGCCTGACTTCACTTCGACGAGAATCCAAGGTCTATCGTCTCGCACAACGACGAAGTCGACTTCTCTTTTTTGTTTGTCTCGTACAAAGTGTAGCGAGTGTTCGCCAAGACCCTGTTCTGTCCGCCAACGTGTAAATTTCAGTAGAGCGGAAGCGACTAAGTTCTCTGCACGAGCACCTGCGTCCCTTACCTGCGACCAATCCCACAGGTAGTACTTCGGTTCCTTACGCAGTGATCCGGCAACATTACGGTGCCAGGGCGTCACTCGAAAACAGTAGTAGAGTGACTCGAGCACATCGATCCATCGCTGAATCGTAGGCACCGTGCTTCTTATATCGCGTGCAAATGTCGAATAGCTCGTTAATTGCCCTACTTGGCGTTGTATTCGAAGCGCCAGCATTTCAATCTGACTAAGTTCCTGAATTCTCGTAAGATCTCGGATGTCTTCTTGAAACAGTTGTTCATTCGATGTCATGCTCCAGCGCCCGTGAAAGGTCTGTGACGCTTGGGCGAACGGCTCAGGAAATCCTCCAAAACTCAGCAATGCATCCCATTGATCGTTCGGCAACTCGCGAGGAGCTGTTAGTTCGCTTTCATTTGCGGTAAGTTCGCCGCCATGCGCAAGCTCCGCAACGGATAAAGGATGCATCGTGTAACCGAAATATCGTCCACGAAGGCTGTCACCACCACGCGAAAATACCGAGAGGCTAGCACTGCCTGTCACCAGTATGCGTAGGAGGGGATTGCCGTCAAAGATTCCCTTTAGGAAATCCCGCCATTCACTGTACTTGTGTAGTTCATCGAATGCGCAGATTCGAGGAGTGCTGATGAGTTCAGCTAGATTTAGGTGTTGGCTGAGCGACGTCGTTCCATCGAGAATTATCCGACGATCTGAGAAGTCGTCCCAACTGAGGTAGTTCGTATTCTCGTATTGTGAGAGAACGTGGCGGATCGTCGTGGTTTTGCCGACCTGTCGCGGACCCGAAAGGAACGCCATTTGACGAAAGGTATCGACGTGTTGCACGAGTACGTGATGTAAATTCCTTGGAATTACCAATTTAAAGACTACTTTAAAATGTTCTAACCTATTTTAAACAACACTTTAAAACGCTCCAAACAGGGTAAGGTAGGAGAAATCCCCGATCGGGTTCTGCTATGCGATTAGTCATTTGTTCATTCGATTACGCGACTAGTAGTAGAGAGGAGCAGAGCGTCCGTGCGCTTTAGGTGACAGACCAATTACTTGTGTTGTCAATCCGCAGAGACCCAGGGGTCGATCACATCAACACCAGTGTCTTCGAAATCTCGTATATTGCGAGTAACGAGTTTGGCATCGTGGATGCGACATATCGCTGCGATCTGGCAGTCCATTTCATTGATAGGTCGACCTACGCGCCTCCGAGCAGCTGCAATCTCAGCGTAGGTGTGAGTCGCACGACTTTCAAAAGGCAAGATTCGCTCTTTAAAGCCAAGGTCAAGCCAACGTGATAATGAGAGTTCCAACCCGTTCCGTCGTTTACCAAACGGCATGATTGCGATTCCGTAGTGTAATTCCGCTTCATTTATAGCCGTCAGGTAAATTTCCCGTAGGTCTCGCGTGGCCACCCAGGCGGCTACGGGAGGCATCGGTTCAGCTCGTATGAGTTCGGAGACAACGTTCGTGTCGATTACATACATGCTCAAACTCTAGGAGAAGTCTGGTGGTTCGCGCATCGGACCACGATGTGGGATTTCCAGTTTTACGTCACCAAACGGTGCAAAGCACTCGCGCGTCAATTCCAGTAAATTTCTCGGAGTGGCTGAAACTTCAGCAACGGCATCGCGAAGGATGACTCGTACTTCCTCCTCCATCGATCGGTTCCGTTCAGCGGCGCGTATGCGGAGCTTCGTTCTAATGTCGTCGTCGAGATTGCGGATCGTGATATTTGCCATGTTTCGCTGGTCTTTTCTCTATTTTTCGGCTAGATTGAACTAATTCTATGCTAGTGTTGATAGCATCGCTAGCAAATTTAGTCGTCTCAAAATACTCGTCCGTCTCACGTTCATGTGCGCAAATATGAAATCTGTTCAACGCAAATGTTTCGTTTTAGTCGATTGGTGTTGCGTCGAGGATTGAATGACAATGAGGAATAAGTACATTGAATTTCTGTAATTGAATTGAGTACGTTTCTGTTGAAATTTTGCTCCGTAGAATGCTTGCTGCATCAAAGCGTTATGGACTTGTAACGCGATTCACTTCAAGACACACATGTCTACCACGAGTTCAGTGTAATCTCTAGTTTTTCAACGCTTCGTTCCGCGATTTCACTGAATCGCCAAGGGGTCAAAGATCGAGGCTTTAACTTTAGTGAATTTCGTTCGCTGATAGTCCGCACCTGGCCCTATTTACGCCAGGAGTTACCACACCTCATCCTTTGGATAACACTGCGTATGGTGCTTGAGATTGTCTGGATTTCCGCGGTACTAATCACCTTCGATCTCTTCAATAACAAGATTCTCGTCGGAGAACGACTCTCTCCCACGCAAGCCGCGGTGCTCTTTGTAGACGAAAGCTATCAACTCAGCGCGGAAGAACTAGCGGCGTCGACTGAATTGCGCGAATTGATCGAGGCTGAACCCAACGAAACGGGCGAGAGAGATGAAGAACGCCGCGCCGCACTAGAAGCGCAGATCTCAAAGCTCGACGAGGAACAGCGCAAGACCGTAAGGAACCGATTTTTGGTCCTCATGGCGTTCGCGGCTGTGCTCTTTTTCATGCTCGCACCAGTAATCGACTACTACCGCACCTGGATCCTCCAGCGGATCAATCAATATCTACGAATTACCATGATCGAACGCGCCGAACACCTTTCGCTGCGCTATCACGCTCACGCGCAGACCGGTGATGCCATCTATCGCGTCTATCAAGACAGCGCAATGATCACCAATATCGTTGAGAAAGTCCTGCTACAGCCTATCGTTGCGACGTTTACCGCTTCGTTCAGTTTTATCGTCTTGGTCAGCTTCAGCTGGATCCTTGGTGCGATGTTTCTCTTAGGAGTCGTCCCCATTCTCTTGATTGTTGCATGGTTCACGCCACGATTGCAGATCCGCTCCCGTCACGCAAGAGAGAGTAATAGTCAACTCACTTCACGCATTCAGGAAGCATTTCAGGCGATTCGCGTCGTTAAAGCCAACAAGGCGTTGCATGTGATGGAATCGCGATTCGACACCGATTCGCAACGAGCACTAGACGCAGCGCTTTTGCTTCGAGGTGAATTCGTCCTGATGGGTACCTTGGTTGCCTTGCTGATCGGCGCGATGCTGTTAGCCGGGGAGTTCTTACTTGCGACTTGGGTCCTCGAAGAGCGAGCTACTTTTCTCTTTGGGGTCGTAGCACTTGTCGGATTCGCGATATGGAACTACGGCGCATTTTTGGCGGCACGTGACCGAATCCAGGAATTCGTGTGGAATGGCAACGACCTTATCCGCGTGTGGGGCATGCTCCAAGATATGATCGTTGGACTCGAACGTGCATTTTTCCTTCTAAACCTCAAACCGGAAATCGTCGACGAAAAGGACGCCGTCGCTCTCCCCCGACCAATCGAGTCACTGCAGATTCAGAACGTCGGATTCGCGTACGATGCGAAAGTTCCTGTGCTCCGTGATGTGAATATGACCGCAGAACCAGGCAGTATTACGGCGATCATCGGACGAACAGGAAGTGGGAAATCCACTCTCATGTCGTTGCTTTTACGACTCTACGACGTCGACTCTGGCAGCATTACCATCAACGGTGTCGATCTTCGTCAGATTAAGGTTGATGACGTTCGCGGCAATGTTGCGATCGCTCTACAGCAGAACAATCTGTTCGCGTCGTCGATCGCCGAGAACATTGCGTACGCGACGCCTGGGCTGACGAGGGAGCAAATCGTCGCGGCAGCCAACGTTGCGTGTGCAGATGAGTTCATCAACGAACTTAGCGATGGATACGACACTGAACTTGGCGAGCGAGGTGGCAAGCTGTCGACCGGACAACGTCAGCGCTTGTCGATTGCTCGCGCAGTTGTAAAGGACACACCCATTCTCATTCTGGATGAGCCGACGGCGTCGCTAGATGCGGAAACCGAAACACGTGTCTTAGCCAACCTGCGAGAATGGGCGCAGGACCGTATCGTGTTTCTGATTACGCACCGTTATTCAACAATTCAGTTGGCAAATCAAATCGCGTTACTAGAGGATGGTGCGATCGTTGCCTGTGGATCACATGACGAGCTGATGAGCGATCAAGAGAGCAGGTATCGTGCGTTCTTTGAAGGTGAAATTGCTGTCGCGAGTGGTATGGGTGGTGGTTCCGCATGAGTGAAGCGGCTCAAATACCAGATCCGGTGCGTACCACGAGATTCGATGATCGAATTGATACCAATCCGCGGATCAGCAATCTCGAGTCAGCCCGGAATATCGGTCGCGGATTTTCGTATATCACGACGGCGCCGCGTTTATTCGCTGTAAAGCTCGTTCTTTCTTTGCTTGCCATCGTACCGGTCCTCTACCTTCAGTGGCTGGCGAAGATCCTAATTGACCAGGTGATATTGCAGAAGCCATTTGATGCGACTGACGTTGTCATGCCGCCTCATGTTCAGCCTTTTATAGATTACGTGTACGGCTTCTCCCCTTTCGAGATTCTGGTTGCTCTGACGGTCGTTAGTGTCGTGTTGTTGCTGGTGTTTGGTACGCGGACGTACGTCCATCAGGATTGGGCGCAAGGTGAAGACAGCGCCACGCAAGCGGAAAATGCCATGAACCAGGGTAATAGCGAGAGCGCGAGTTTCCTTGGTTTTATCGACACGTTGATCCACATTCGACTGTCGCAGCGCCTCACGAACCACATTCGCACGAGGTTGTATCGTCGAATGGCACACTTACCGATGACGACGCTCGATGATCATCGTATCGGCGACGCAATATATCGAGTCATGTATGACGCGCCGATGCTGCCAAGTGTTTGCTATACACTGACGTTAACACCATTGGCAATGATCATCCAGGCCGTTATTTCGATCTACTTCCTCTATTACAGCTACGGTGCAATTTCCCCCGAACTGGTTTGGGTTGCCGTGATCCTTATCCCGCTGGGACTACTGGTCACCGTACCTTTTTCACAGTTAACTCGCCGAGTGCAGCAAGACAGTCGAGCAGCCGGAACCGCTACCACCAATGCGATCGAAGAGAGCATGGGGAACATCTCGGCCGTCCAGAGCTTGGGAGGCATGGCACGGGAGAAGAACCGTATCGACGGCCAAAGCAAGGAATCCTTCAGGCGCTATCGCCATATCAAGATCATCGAGATTTTGATTCGTTTTGCCACTTGGATCCTAATCGTTCTCATAGCGTTCGGGGTAGCGGTGTCCATTACTGACAGCATCATCATAGGTGAGCTGAGTCCAGGCGACTGGTCGATCTTGTTCGGAATCTGGTTTTCACTTGCCGGCATATCAATGGAATTGGGTGTTTTCTGGATTAACTTGCAAGGCAATTCGGCTGCACTGCGGCGGGTGTTCTTCTTCATTGACGCGCCGACGGAGGATGTCGGTCGAACAATGGTGACTTCGGTTCCACGGACCATCACGCTTGAAGGAGCATCGTTTAACTACCCGGATGGACGTCCTGCTTTTCAGAACATCGACCTTTCATTGCGACAAGGAGAGCTCGTCGCGATCGTCGGACCGACTGGCGCCGGTAAGACAACGCTTGCGTACGCAATCGCGGGTTACGTTCATCCAACGCGTGGCAGTGTACTTTACGACGACTTAGATCTCGCGGATGCGAACGTTGAATCAGTGAGAGATTTCGTCACGTACGTGTTCCAAGAGCACATGCTCCTCTCCGAATCGATACGTTCAAATCTGCTGTTAGTAAAACCAGATGCAACAGAGGGGGACATAGCTTTGGCGTTGAGTCGCGCTGGCGCAACGGAGATCATCGAGACGTTACCGGATGGTCTAGATACGGTGCTCGGGCGCTCCGGCGACAATTTGTCCGTCGGACAGAAGCAAAGGCTATGTATCGCACGCGGCCTCATTCGTGACACACCAGTTCTAATTCTGGACGAACCGACGGCGGCGTTGGATCCTTCCACTGAAGAAGCGTTAGTAGATTCCTTGCAGGTAGCAAGTGCAGAAAAGCTCGTCGTGGTCATCGCGCACCGCCTTTCAACGATTCGCAAAGCGGATCGCATCGTGTTCATTGATCAAGGTAGCATCAACGACGTTGGATCACATGACGAGCTCATGGAAAAGGAAGGAAGTTACTTCGATTTCGTTCGTCTCCAGACCGGTTTGTGACCTGATCGAGAAACGGAGGAGGTTTCGCGCGCGTCAGGTACGCGATTTGACGAATCCAACAAGCGAGGATTAACATGAAAAGACGCAATCGCACCACTCAGCTGAGAGCGCATGTCGAGAAAGCGCTCGCATGGACAGTGGTCATAGCAGGATTGCACGTAATCGCAGCACAGCAAAAGGAGGTGGCCGTGCCTGTGCAAACGGAGAGTACGTACGTGCTCAAGTCGGGTTTAGGAAACGTTAGGGGTTTGAGAGAGGGTGGCTTGTTGAAATTCCTCGGCTTGCGCTATGCGCAAGCGCCGACTGGCGAGCGTCGATTTTTACCGCCTTTGCCTGCGGGCAGGTGGGACGGGACATACGATGCGACGCAATATCGAAATCGTTGCGTTCAACCTCCTCAACCATATTTAGGCGACTTGACTGGGTCTCTTGACGAAGACTGCTTATTCCTTAACGTCGTGACGCCTTCGCTTGAAGGTACGAGTCGACCTGTTTTGTTCTGGATTCATGGTGCGGCGTTAGTAAATGGTTCTGCGAACGAATACGACGGTTCGAAACTAGCGGCGCAGGGCGACGTCGTTGTAGTAACGATTAACTACCGCTTGGGCTTGTTGGGTTTCTTGAGTCTTTCGTCTTTCGGAACTGAATTCGAAGGCTCGAATTCGAATGGCTTTCTGGATCAAATTGTCGCGCTCGAATGGGTGCGAGACAACATCTCAGACTATGGTGGTGATCCGAACAATGTCACGATTTTTGGCGAGTCGACAGGTGGCCAATCGGTTCTCGCTATCTTGGCGAGTCCTGCGGCAGATAGACTCTATCACAAGGCGATTGCGCATAGTCCCGGTACCATCGACGATCAGCCGCCGCCCAACCTTATCGATCCGTTGGCTGCTCATCTGGGCACGTCGCACGAAGACCTCATCGAGAGTCTGCGCGGGTTGTCATCCGCTGATCTATTGGCGGCCCAATTGGCGATTCCATCAGTTGGAGCTGGCGTAGACGGTCACGTCATCACGCGGTCAACCAACGCGGCAATTGCAGAACGCGGATCGCAGGGTGTTCCGTTGATTGCGGGCAGTAACAAAGACGAAGGCAAGTTCTTCACTGCCGTGTATGAATATTTGCTCGGTCCTGACGTTCAGATGCCAGCCGAATCCTTTGCTCGTTTTGTCACTGGCGGCGAAGATCCAACTGGATACTTGGATGGGTTGAAGGCACTACATCCAGATGCGAGTGCACCAGAAGTTGTTGAGCAAATCTGGGTTGACCTGTTTCGAAGAGCAGCTATCGGTGCAGTTACAACCGCTACAACCGAGGGTGCAGGCGGTTGGCTCTATCAGTTTGATCTGCAATCAACAGTACCTTTCCTCGGTCACAGCGTCGGTGCGGCTCACGCCGCGGAAATCAGCTTCACTTTCAATCTCTACAACACAGACGATCCGGGTTTAGCTGCGTTCTATGACCCGGAAGATCCGGTCGTACGAGACTTAGCAAAACGCTGGTCGGACACGATCATTCAGTTCGCCAAGACAGGCAATCCGAATGGAGCCGGATTGCCGCATTGGCCGCGATACAACGCCGATGCGCGAGCGACCTTGGTCTTAGACGCAGAGACGCGAATCGAGCACGACCTGAACCGTGCTCAGCGCTTGCTTTGGGATAGGGATTGATTCCTCCTGAGCATTGCGCATGGTCTTAATGCGTACTCGCGTTGGGGTTCGTTGGTCGACGGCTTCGAACACGTTTGCTTGTCGATGGTCTTGATGATAGCGGCGTAACAGAGATTGGATCAGAATCCGCTACGCGGATAGCTGCCTTGCGTTAGCGAAGCTCACCATCACGACGCATATCACCTAAATCAGGTCTTGCATTACTTCGAGGTCGTATCACGCCTTTCAGTCACGAGCTCCTCACGGTTACGCTAGTAGCGATACCGAGTAAAAAAGCATGAGTGATCACGCAGTCGTAGAATGGCGCGATTCGTTGATCTGAGTCATTGACATTGAAATATAAGTTTCCCTCCCCGCCAGACCTACACGGCGAAGATGCCGGACGTGCCGCGCCAGCGCGCGTGTCAGAGTTCGAGATTGTGGCATGCGACGGCGCAGGTGTATATGTGAAGTTCGAATACGCGAATAAAGACGCTCTTTATCGCGAAACGCTTGGGATGAGTTTGCCTGCGGCGTTAAAACTCGCCCAGAAAATGAAAGATGCTGTGGATGGTTACCTCCACGACACTGGTGAGGAGATCGAAGAGGACTAGGAGTCTGCGACTAATCGATTTGCTGAAATACAACGGCGTGTGGTGGGTCGTGATGCAGTGGTGTCAGCTGTTTGGAAGAAAAGCGCGTCAACTGAAACATCGACAAAAGAACAGGAAACAAACGCACGAGTATCGTTCGAAGGACTTTCGATAGCAGCTGTGAAATATTAGGACGAACGAGATAGAGCGAGTTGTTGCGTGTACGATCCTGTTGACATTGAACGCATCGCCGGTGCCGCACTACTCGGAAGCGCCATTCTTGTTACAGGATTAGGCTATGCGATCTTCCTCGCACTAGCGCGTTTGCGGGGCGCATCACGTTTTCGTCGTGTCTTCAACGGAATCTCACTTGGGTCGTTCGCCTTGCTTGTGGTAAGTGTCATCGCGTTCTCCCTGGTCATGAATTTCAGTGGCTGGTGGTACGTTATCAGCGGATTGATGGTGTGCGGTTACTTCGTTGCACCTAGGTTCATTTGGCGACTCACCGAAACGATGCATGAAGAGGAAGTCGAGTAATCAGCGTTCCGTGGCGACACATGCGACAGATTGAGATACATCGTGTTTCTCTAATCAATGTACTCGAATATTCGAAAAAGCGACACAAGTGAAACAGTGTGCTTCAAAGACCAATCAACACTCGTAAATGCTTCAGCTTGCGCGACCTGCTAACACGTCGTCGACGACGATGTCTAATATTGCGAGACAGCGAACGAGATTGAACGAAAGAAACAATCCAAAGCCGCGTTAAAGCGGACTCCAATGAGCGTGTCGTTTAGTAGGGGGAAACGATGGCTGAATCGTATGAGTCGCAATGGTGGGTAAGCGAGTCGTTCTGGCGAAAGTGTGCGATCTTCATAACTGCTGGTATGGCACTCGTTCTTGTGTTTCTCACATTCCATACGCTTTACGCAATCGGCGCAGGCGCAGATGCGGGGAGGGTACCCGCATACTCCGTTATCAACTATCGCATCGACTACGTACCGGATGAGGAGCGTGGCCACCTAGTCCCTGAAATCGGGCCAATGGTGCCACTGTTCGGTGAGGTCATGAGCGAGGAAGACGCGAAAGCGCTCGTTAATCACGGCAAACTCACCGTGCAGGCACGAAACTGCATGAACTGCCACACTCTGCTTGGAAACGGTGCTTACTACGCACCGGATTTGACGAAAGCATGGCTTGACCCAGGTTGGGGCAATGAACAAGCGCGCGAGCTACTGATGACGATGTTTCTGAAAGACCCCGTCACCAACGCTCGAACATTTGGGACCAATCGAAAGATGCCGAATCAAGACCTAACAGACGATGAAGTCCGCGGAGTGATCGCGTATCTGAAATGGATGTCGGCTATCGACACGAACGGGTTCCCAGCAAACTTCGAAACGCTTCCGCAGGACGGACCGGTTTACGAACCTCCGAGCGAAGCAAGCGAGGAGGGGGCAACATGACACTTGGCGCACTGAACTACGGCGAGTTATCGGTTGGCAAGAAACTCGCGATTAAGTACTTTAGCGTTGCGATGGTGCTATTTCTGGCACAGATGCTGTTTGGATTGCTTGCAGCGTGGCAATTTATCGCCCCAGATTTTCTGTTTGGTTTCCTCGATTTCAACGTCAATCGCATGGTGCACATTAATGCGATGGTCGTTTGGCTGCTATACGGCTTTATCGGATCGATCTTCTGGCTCATTGAAGACGAATCCGGCGTGCCTCTCGTTGGTGCCAAAATCGCGGAAGCCACGTTCTGGGTTTTGACGTTAGCCGTTGTTATCGTCGTGCTCGTATACCTATTCGTGCAATCAGGTCCGGGAGAAACGGCAACGCTCTGGCTGATCAACGAAGGGCGCGAATACATCGAAGCGCCACGCTGGACGGATATTGGGATCGTCGTCTGCATGGTCGCGATCTTCTACAACGTCTTAGCAACATTCCTCAAAGGTCAGTGGAGCGGTATCTCGGGCGTGCTTGTTCTTGATCTGATTGCGCTAGCTGGTCTTTACCTCTGTGGCATGTTCTATACGACCAACTTGCCCGTCGATCAGTACTGGTGGTGGTGGGTGATTCACTTGTGGGTCGAAGCGACGTGGGAAGTTCTCGTCGGTTGCATCATGGCGTGGGGTCTGATCAAAACCCTCGGCGCACGACGCAAGATCGTGACAACATGGCTCTATATCGAAGTTGCGTTGATGTTTGGTTCGGGGATTCTTGGACTCGGTCACCATTACTTTTGGATCGGAACGCCTGAATACTGGCTTGGCATCGGCGGTTTCTTCTCAGCACTTGAGCCGATCCCGCTCGTTGCGATGGTGGTGCATTCGGTGTATGACGCCGGAAAGCATGCGTTTCGTTCGAACAACCATCCCGCATTGGCGTGGCTGATTGCACATGCGTTCGGCAACTTCTTTGGCGCAGGTGTATGGGGCTTCATGCAGACCTTGCCGCAAATCAACCTCTATACACACGGGACCCAATGGGCATCTTCGCATGGTCATCTCGCGTTCTTTGGCGCGTACGTGACCATCGTCGTTGCGTTTATTTACCTTGCTCTACAGAAGCTCCGAGGTGATGTGTGGATGTCGGGCGGTCTCGTCGATCAAGGTCGCAAGTGGAAATGGGCGTTAGTCCTGACTCATGTCGGTATGGTCGGTATGACCATCGCGTTGCTCATTGCAGGATACGAGCAGTCGTTCGTCGAACGAGCCATTGGCGGTTCAACCTGGCAAGCTTATTTCGAAGGGCAAATGCGACCATGGTTCGTCGAAGCGATGTGGTGGCGGATGGCATTCGGCGTTCTGATGACGGTGGGTGTGGTTCTGCTGCTGTGGGATTTCCTGACGATAGGTGCGAAGGAGATGAAACCGATGCTAGAGGTCAAGTCGTTGGACGAAGAAGCTGAAGACGTTCAAGTAGGAGAGGTCGGTGTCGCAGCACAGAGTTAGTGGGATAACGATTCAATTCAGGAAACTCGGTTGGGATCGAATTCTTTCAACAATCGCGGTGGTACTTACGCTTGTCGTGTGCTTCAGATTGGATCTTGATAGCACGGTCGTTCAGGCTCAAACGACGCTCAAAGGTGATCCGGATCGCGGCAAGGCGAAGGCAGCGCTGTGTGCTGCCTGTCATGGCGTTGCTGGTGTATCGGTCAATCCGCTTTGGCCGAGTCTCGCTGGTCAGCAGGAACAGTACTTGGTTAAACAAATTAAGGCGTTTCGTGACCTTGAACGCGAGGAAATCACGATGCAACCGTTCGTTGAGAATCTCAGTGATCAAGACGTTGCCGATCTTGCAGCGTTTTACGCTGGTCTTTCGCCGTGTCCGTGATTAGGTTCTGAGATTAGCTGATCGTAGAGTGGTGGCGTTAGACTGATGAACGAGATCGGGAACTACACTTCCAATCCGTTCAGCGCTGCAGCGATCGATTCGTCTCGCAATCCCAGATTCATTGACTCGTAAGCTGCACTGTCTAGCGTGTGTTACGATCTAGGTAATGCTCCGCACCAAACAAAAGTTGAATTGGTTATAAGTAGCCAAGCTCTGAGATCTGCGCGAACTGTACCGGCGCGATCGCGACAGTTCAACTGATATTTACTCAATTGAAATGAGAATTGCTGCACGACGTCCTGCTTCGCGTACGTCATGGACAAAGGAGAAATCCGATCCTTTTCTAACTGCAACAACCTGTATGTCCATTTCGCTGACACGATCGCCGAACAGCAGCAGAGCAGATTCCTCGTCGTATTTGTTCGAAGTCCAGATCAATCCTTCCACGTCGGAAAACTGTGCGTGAATGGCCTCTGCCCACTTTACGGTACGATCGTATTGCGTTGGGAGACTACCGAGTAGCTGGTCACGGAGAATTTCCCATTTCATCAGATCCGGTGCGTGTAATCGCGCAAGCCTTAAAGGTCGTCGCACCATTAGAGTGCTGTGATTACGCAGTTCGATGGATTCTCTGAGAACACTCTTCCGATTCGCTGTCGGAGGTATATCGTGGAACAAGGTTTCAAAGGCGGCTGCTTCGACTGACTTTGCTGCATATAGCGACGGGACACATTTTCTACTAGCGTCGAACAAGGGAGCGAAACGAGTAGGTCCTCCTTTGCACGGATTGAACGAATTCCCTCTGAGTGTTCGATCGTGTATGCGATGTAGTACTTCGTTCGTTTGTAGCGAGAGGATATTTGGGTTCGATAAGGAAAGAGGAGGCAGAGGAACGAGAGATTGTGGTTCCTTAACCACGCGCCGGATCCGCTAGCTGTCGCGCAGCTGCAACAACCGAATCTCCCTTCTCAAGACAGTGTTGAGGTTCGGCACCATCAAGCCAACCATTGCCAGACGCAAACCAGATCGCCTTTTGCCATGCTGACATCGTCCGAGGTAGTGCTTCGAGAATAGACTTCATGACTGGCTGCGGCGACCCGTCTACAAACTGAAACTCAGGATATAAATCACGTCCGCTAATCCTGAGCGCGAAAGTTTTACCTTCTAACTTCCAACGCGACGCCGGTTCGCTTGTGTTCTTTGACTTCAAACCCGACACTTCATGAATCTGAGCCGCAGTAAGCATGGGGGTTTCGCGTATATATTGACTGCGCAACTCAAAATTGTCGACTTCGAGTTGAGCGTTCACGCCCATTCCGAAGGCTACCATCCAATCAAGTGCTCGCGCCAGCGGTTCTCGTTCGGTTTCCTGCCGCGTTGCATGCGACGATATCCGGTACAAGCGCTCAATATGATCAACGACAATCTGTAGAGACTCATCAGACGAGTGGAGTACAACCCAAGATCCTTCGGTCGTCGAATCTGCGCCAATCATCTCTCTTAACCTTGTCGGTAGCTCCGCCACCTCGTCTGATCTAAGAGATTCCCAAGAAATAGCTTCACGTTGCAAGGCCATCGACTCCCTAAACATGATATGCATGATTCCATACATATTCTAATAAATCTCATGAATCGCCGTAACGTCTGAGTCGCGCAGACTTTCGTTTTGAATTTCACGTTAAGTATTGAAACTCGTAAGAACTATCAGAGAGTAATTGGATTGTGAGCGAACCGTGAACATTGCTCGCGATGAATACTCGGAGTATCCGGACTACACACGCGAGGAAATCACGATGCAACCGTTCGTTGAGAGTCTCAGTGATCAAGACGTTGCTGATCTTGCAACGTTTTATGCGGGTCTTTTGCCGTGCCCGTAAAAGCGCTCTACGATTAGTAAAGCGTTGTGCATCTGCGTTGGCGTAATGGCTGAGGTTGTGAATTAACGGTCCAAACCATCCAACACGGTGGCAATAGATTCACCTCGTAAACCTTGCTTAACGGAGGCATATGCGGTACCGTCCAGAGCGAGGTATGAAGTAGCTACGTTGAGTGCCCTCTGCCTCAAATTCTCTTTCGGCACGACTTCATCGAGAAATCCAGCGTCTTTGGCTTCTTCTGATGAAAACATTGTTGCGGCCATGGTCGCACGCGTAAGGTAGCGTTTCGACAATCGCTCTCTGGCAAGCATGAGCCCAAACGGTGGCAGACTCATTCCAATTGAAGTTTCATTCAGACCGACTCGAAAATCGCCTGCAGTGCCGATTCGATAGTCACCAGTGAGAAGACAGAAAGCGCCCAAGGCGATGGCATGACCGCTAGCCGCTATGACGAGTGGCAAGGGAAGACCGTATAACCTCATCATCAATCGAGTGCCGCCTAGTCTCATATCAACTGCGGCTTGAGGGTCGTCGCCTCTAATTACGCGGAGATCAAATCCGCCTGAATAAATGCCATCGCGACCGGTCAATACAACGGCCTTTGCCTCCTTTTCTGCTCGATTCAACAGCCCGTTCACAGTCGCGATCATGTCAGGGCTGAATGCGTTCGCTTTGCCGTCGTCCATGGTTACGATGGCGATTTGATCGATCAATTCGTAGGTTGCAACATCGGGCATCGACAAATCCAAGAGAGGCCGGGAACGCGGTTTATCCTACATATCGAAGAAACGAGCTAACTAGGTTGGCAGCCAAGAGGATGCAATCCAACAGGGGTCTATGGTCGTGATGGCGAGCTCATTTATTAGATCAAACTTGAACAATCGCTCCTTGCATAACGCCAATTGAGAAGCCGCTTTCATCCGACGGTCGTTACCGGGAATATAGGCTTGATTTACACTGCTACCGTAGCTATATCAGTTCTTGAAAAATCGTTGCCTTTGAATAACAACGGTTCCATCAATATATTGGCAAGCGCGTAAGCGAAACAATCGCCAAAATTCAATGCAGCTGGATGTCTACCTTTGCCATACTCACGATACGCAGATCTTGCCGCATGTGCTTGATGGATATCAACGGGAACAAGCTCAATTGACGTCACGCCGATAAGTTGATCCAGCCTCTGCAGTCCGTCCGTACCGCGTCTTTTTTCCGCGACAATGCTTGCTTCAACGAATGTTGCGGTTGACATCAACCTTTTTTCGTCGGAGTCCAATGCACGTAAATAGAGTTCTCGATCATCTTCTTCTAGGAGTATCGCAAGCAACGCTGAAGAATCAACGACCACTAGCTTGGCAATCCATCTTCATCGTAACCGAGTATTTCCTCCGCCGAACGGTTATCCAATTCTGGTAGCTTGTCGCATTCGCGTGCTATTTCGAGCGCGATCTCAACCATACTTTTCTTCGAGTTTTGCGTTCGGAGTCGGTCAAGACGTTCCTGAAGCGCTTGTGTGACCGCTTGTGTCTTCGTTTCGCCGGTTAATCGAGAAACTGTAATTGCGAGTTCCTCGGCACGTTCGTTTCGAATGTTCAAAGCCATGTAGTTTTCCTCATTTGAAGCTACATTTCTATATTCTAAGAAGAACAATGCGGGTTCGTACTAAGTAATAGCGACTACTCGGCGAGCACGTTATCATTGCCTCGGTCGGCAGCAAATCGAATAACTGGAAAGCGGATTCCTTATTAAAATCAGTTCAATCGTAGAGGCGCTATGTTTGATCGAGAATTAGATTTACCAGGTTCGGCATTCGAATGGCGACGACGTCGTTCAATCCTGCCGTTGGAGAATTTCGATTTCCCGGGAGCACACGAACGCACTGATTTCGATCGTGACATCATTGGCGGGTTGACGAGTCCTCGCATGGCGGGGAGTAGCTACCAGATGTCACCGGAAGAATTTAGAGACGCCATCCGTGGCGGTAATTTGGACGAACACCAGAAGAGCTATCTTTCAGAGGTCTTTGAACAGTGTGACGGTCTTGACATTCGATTGTTCCGACACCTGTGCGGTGTATCTTTGTACGAGCTCGCTAGGGCGATGATCGAAAGTCGTGTGACACATCCGTTCGTTGCGGAGTGGATGAATTGTCGATCGCCAAGTTACGATCCCCCAGAAATCGAAACAAGGATCTACAGACTTTCAAACAATCTGGGGCGCTAGGCGTCGGTCGTTGACTCTACCAAAACAACTCCAAGCGGGGCTAGTCTGGACCTCAGAGTTCTTAGATCAATGGATTCCGCGTTATGTTTATGCAATCGGCGGTGGAACGGTTCTAGCCGCTCGTTGGCATCATCGATTGAGCACTGATATTGATTTATTCGCAGAAGAAGATGCGCTTAGTGACGCTCTCAATTCGAATACTTGGGTCGAAATAAGTGAAGCGCTAACTCAACAAGCGACTATGAGGACGATTTCGGAGTTGGTGCTTAGTCCGAATGGCTTTAGTTGCAAATTACCCAGTGGGCCGATTTCGTTTTATTCGAATCCTCATCTGACGCCAATGCCGGTAAGTCGCGAACGAGAGGATTCGACGGGAGTCGATGCTGAACATACGACGGAGATAGTGTTTAAGAAGCTAAGAGGTCGTATGGTCAATGCGAGTCGGTACCTAGCCCGAGATTTGTACGATCTGGTTGTTTGCTATGGCGTGGATAAAGAGTCACTCGACGCAGCGATGGCGGTATTGTCCACCTTGGAGCGAGATTCACTTAGTTACGATGTTCAGCGAGGAGACACGAACGTATTAGATTTAGACCGTGTCCTTCAACCGGTATATCCTGTGCTGATAGCGGATCTAACTCAGTTCAATCGTGTCGCTGGCGAGGTCCTTGCCAGGAACGTTTAGGCGACGACGGAGCGATTCTTGAACGACAGTGGAATTACCGTCCTAGATCAACGTTTCTCGTAGACTCGGTAACGCGAAGTACCACTGCGAGTATATTCCTCAATCGTAGAGCGCCTTTTCGTCAACTTGATCTATGGCGTGGTGAGCCACGTCGGATATAGCGACTCGATCGAACTTAGCGAGCGATCTGACCTGAACTACATGGGACTTGATCGATCAACGCTTCAAGGAACCTCTGAATATTCGTCGATTCATTGCCTCCCAACTCAATCTCTACGAAACAGAGATAAGGTCGTTCAACGTCTTTAGTTCGGTATTAGTGGCACGGTTAAGGTTTTTAGTGTATACTATATACTATACATGACACATTTCGGCCAGTCTGTTCGTGAGCTCCGTGAGCGCTTACGAAGCGAAGATCCGCGTTTTTCGGTACGTCAAGTCGCTCAGCGCGTCGGCGTACAACCTGCCTATCTCAGCAAAGTTGAGAGAGGCGACGTGATGCCTCCCTCCGAAGCGACGACGATTCGACTCGCGAAAGAACTAGGGGTGGACGAGGATGTGTTATTAGCGTTAGCCGGAAAGGTCTCGAGTGATCTACAGGAAATCATCCGAAAAAGACCGCGATTGTTCGCAGATTTGATCCGGCAGTTAAAGGAAGCGCCTGATGAAGCGGTACTTCGTGTCGTACGCGAAGTTCGTGAAGGCGATTGGTAGGAGTTAATACCATGATTTTTTTAGATAAGAACCGTCTGCGTTTCAGTTTCGATGAGGTGCATCGAAACGCCGATTGCGAAATCGAGTTTCAACGAACGCTGCGAATTCCCGATGACGGCAATCACTATCCGTTACCGCCAGGATTAGGGCGGTTTCCCCTGCGCCATCTTGACGACTATTCGGAACGTCTACCGGTTAGCTGGCATCCTCGCGGTGGCGTCATCGCGCCGATGTACCAAGCTGAGGCGTTGTGGATCAACTTTCGCTCCCCTGGGAGTTATCCATTCGCGATAAAGGTTGGCACCGGAAAATGTTGCGCCATAACTGGCGATGCATGGTGCAATCAGCTGAATTCCGATCCGCAAGACTACGTGGTGATTCCTGACCAACCTTGGCTCGATGGCTACTGTGTCGAGAAAGGTGTGATCCGACAATTCGTTGCCATGCCACTCGGAGAGGGCTACACGGTTGAGGAGCAATTGGCTGGCGAAGCGGAACATGGCGGTATTCAGCTGACGGTCTATCCGATGAAAGAGGAACGGTTTGAAGAACTATTCTCGAAACGTCGGGATTTTGAAGTCCACGCTCACGTGGAATCCGCGGCTGAGCTTGTACTAGAAGATGCAAGTATGGGTCTAGCTCCCGGCGGCCAGATGAAGCAGGAGATCTATGAAGATTCGTACGGACTCGACGCGTGGGATCAACGGCAACGTCACCGCTGTTTCATTTCACTCGTCAACAGTGCGCAATGGCGAGCGATCACGTCGGAACGACCACCGACTCAAGCGCCGACGGCAAGAGACTATACGCGTGCAGGCTTACCTTGGTTTGACTACTATGGTGGCGACCAAGTTGCTCTCGAGGCGACGGAGAAACTAGCAGGTGTTTCGAGCGTTTCCAAACTTGGAAGTACTAAGGGAAATCAGCCCCTACCCGAACATGACTCGCTGACGATCGATCCTACCGTCGTAAAACTAGGTCGACCACGCAGGAAACAAACCGGAGCTCGAGGCGATCGATTCAGCGATGAAATCCAGCGAACATCGAGATAGGTACTTAGAACGACCGTAGTTTGAGCGAGACCCGATAACGAGGTTAAGTATGAGTGTCTTGATGCTAGTTCGCAACAAGAATGACCAAACCGCAACTTTCACATACGACGCCGGATCGATCACTGCAGATCGAAGCGATGAGTGGGTGCAGAATCTCCTCGAGTACCTACGCGGAGCTAATCACTGGCTTCCCATGATCGGGTTCAGGGAGTGGGAGGAGCAACGCGACAAGTTCGAAGGTGAGGAGGCAGGTCCTGTTACTCCTATATTCGTTGAGCGCAAGCTGGATAACGAAGGTGAGTTCTACCACGCCCTCGAAGATCTAGTTCGAAGGGTTCGTTCGGATTTTGGCGTTGTCGAGATTCGACATGTCGGAGAATGTCCACCTTCCTGTTTTGGTTAGCGTTAAATTGAAAATTACATGTCAAATTCAAGTATTAATCGGATATTTCATGAAGTTTTCATATTGTGTCTCGTCGACTGTTGGATTTACCCGATGACGATGCGACATCGTTCTTTTATGGGGAGTGCGCCAGAGCGGCAAGACCACTCTTCGTCTACTTTGTTTGGTTCGATGGCTCTCTAACAGACGGAGAGTGAACAATCCTAATTTCCTCTTCGCAGAACCACTAGACGTTCCTGAAGCGCTTTGTGGCAGTCAAGACCCGCGACACGCAGGCATCTGCTGGAATTCGGCATCGTCTGAGGACGTGGATTCGCTGCGCTCGCTCGATTTTCTTGTCAAATCGGGTCAGTGAACTGACAGTTCAGGGCGCTGAACCCTTCAATAATTTTGGGAGCTCAGTCCTCCGCATCACTTGAATCAGGGAAGGATAAATAAGTTGGATACTGATAGGGTTCCGTGGGAACCCCGTTTAGTTCCTTTATGTGATTTGTAGGTAGACAAGTCGCGAATATGGGGCCGGAAGTTTCCCCTGCATTAGATTTATTGTGGGCAACGAAATGAACTTTTTGAAAACCTGGTCGGCACTTCACCTCCGAATTTAAGAACCAGCCCTCTTCAAGCAAGTGCTTTTCAGATGTTTCGTTTGGGACCGTAGCTGTCGATATACATCCGACTAAGTAAAGCAAACAAAACATTATCGAAAGTACGGATTTTCGTACGTTCATAGGATCACAATATGCGAATTGATGAAATTGCGTACAGCTCAATCGTAAAACGAATAAATCTGAAGATTGCATGAATCATTAATGGTAGAACATTGCGAATTAGGTAGATCAACAGTGGAATCTCGTACGAGTGGCGAAATACAGACGGCTAGCTAAATCGAAACGGCTGCGGTGATATCAGTTTGCGCGAAGTCAAGACCTTTGAAGAGCAACGGCTCGCCCATCACTTCAGCAAGCGCATATGCGAAACAATCACCAAAATTAAGATTGGCGGCGTGATTTCCTCTACCGAACCGTTGCCATGCTCTTTTCGCCGAGTAAAACTGATCGAGCGAAACGGCGATCAATTCAATACGGGATCGATCGAGATACAAGTCTAGCTCATTCACGGCACCCGCGCCAATACGTCTACCTACTACGATTGTCGACTCAAAAGCATTCGCAACAGACATTCGACATTGGTTAGCCGCGATGATTGACTCGAAGAGATCGGCTTCTGGTTCCTCAAAGAGAATCGCAAGTAACGCAGAACTGTCGATGATCAATACGGTAAGCCGTCTTCATCATACAGTTCCTTTCCGTGATCCTGGGAGGATCCAGGTCCTATTAGCGCAGCGATTCGCTTTGATATCGTCCGCATCTCTTGAAGTTTTGTCTCGATATCTCGATCGCGCTTTTGCCTCTCTCGTTCAAGTCGTTCGCGTAATGCGACGGTAATCGCCCGAGTCTTCGTTTCACCAGTGAGTTCCGCAAGGTCTGCAGCAAGATCACAGGTTTCTTCGTTTTTTATATTCAGACCCAACGTTTTACGCCAGACTAAATGAGCCTTAATTCTACCTTGTCTCTATAGGTTCTACCATGCGAATCTATGGTCGATCGGACGTGGTCGATGGCGAACGAGAACAGGATTCAATCATGTAGCTGTCGGAAACTAAGGCTTGCAGAGACCTAGTGAGATCATTGTCTTACCGGTCGCTTCTAAAGTGTCCTCAATCGCATGTGTTTGAAGTCCAAGGTCTCTGATTGCTTTTGTGCAATGAGCACGGGGACCATCGTGGATTTTTCCACGTCGTTCAAGAAACGCCGCCATTTCATCGGGTCGGCCGCCCACCGTGAGATCCGGAAAGCGCTTTTGTAGGTGTTCTTGGAGTTGATCGACGTTTAACTCACCTCGTTCATCGGTCGCTGTCAGCTGGTACCGACTACTTGGCTTGACGTTCTCGCTCTCACAAACCCTTGCGTGAGCCTCACCGACATCGCGTACGTCGACGACGTTCCACAAAGCCTGCCACCCGCGTGGACATGGCTTCCCTTCCAACATCCTTGCGAGAGCGTACTGCCAAGAACCCAGCCCCTCGTGTGCAGTTGAAAGCAGTGGACCAAGTACCACGCATGGACAGATCGAGACACCGTCGAAGCCGCCGTGTTCTTCCGTATACCGGTTAACGATTCGTTCAGTGGCGACCTTCGCCCAAGCGTACGCGAGACCGCCATCTTGGTCGATCCGGTCTTCCGTCCAACTTGCATCACGCTCACGATGCGTATCCGCCCAGTCGTCCTCGGTATACACATAGCCCGAAGGCGCCGGATGTCCAATGGCGGCAAAGGAACTCGTATAGACAAACCGTTTAACGGTGCTGGCCTTGGTTACAGAGTCGAGTACTTTATAGATACCATCGACCATACCGTCGTACGTTTCGCGTGGCGTGTTTTCGCCACCGTAAAGCATGGGCGTACCGACGTGCAAGACGGCTGCACACTCGCCGAACGGCGCGTCGTAGCTGCCCTCCTGCAAGATGTTGCCTTCAACGATTTCAAGGGATCCCGGAAGTCCTTCGTCCGACATCGCTTTTAGGTGGTTTACCTTGTCCGGCGCGTTTACATTCGTGACGCATGCGCGGACCGTGTAACCTCGCTCGAGAAATGCATGGACAGTATGCGATCCGATGTAGCCGGCTGCACCAGTAACTGCGACTGGGCCGTCGTTGGGCGTAATTGTCGGCATGAGCGATCCTTTGTTTGAAACGAAAACAGTTGTCGAACAACGCGATCGAACACGGTCGTGTTGTCAACAGGAGGGGATTTGCGCGTTGCGATTATGCACTCGATCGCTCACGTGTCCGATACGGACACCTGAACGGACGATTCAGCTATGCTACCGAACGCGTTGTTGTCACGACGTAACTGAACGCTGATACAATTTTGTTATACTATACATAATATCAGTATTAACTGGCATCACATATTCCTCGATCACGAACGAAGGAGCATGCGTTTATATACCTAAATCGTCACTGCCGGAACGAGAGATAGAGGATGAGTTCTACGCTGCTTCGCGTAAGGTTGTCGATAGTCGTGATACCTATGAATTGAGTGGGGCTGACTTCTGCAATCTGCATCAAAAGTCCTGCGTGACCATCCGTGCCGTCTGGAGTTTAGTGTCGAAGTGGACGGGTGAGGAGTCGCGGTGAGATTCCTGAGCTTGAGTATTGATAACCGGGTTATCAGAACCTGTAACGATGTAGCGTCAGGCAATCCGATCTAGCTCACCTAGCCGTTTAGGTGGGGCTTGATAACCGGGTTATCACTCGGTACTTGATTGATACGGTCGCTTTTTTTAACCGCAAAAAGAAAACCCTTTCAGGTCTTGCATTGATTTAGTCGCTATCGCTGTACGTTTATTCATCAAATTCGCGCTCCAATGAACGCGGACAACGCATATCGTGGCCGCTACGAATTTAGCGGTAGAACTGCCAACGGGTACTGA
>JAPOVY010000034.1 GCA_026707905.1 Gammaproteobacteria bacterium
AATTATACGGCGATAGGGTAGAACTCTGTTGACAACGAACCAGCCTGAGATAACTGCCAGAATACCGGTAAGTAGATACAGCCCCACGGTCTTTGCGCCGACTCGCCCGAACGAGTCTTGCTTCGCCATATTGCCGATTCCGAGGATGATCGTTGAAATGATGAGTGGTACGACGATCATCTTTAATGCATTAAGGAACAATCCACCAACGAAGTCGAATACGTCGAGCACGCCGTCACCGATCGCGGTATTGGGTTCGAATATGAATCCGCAAATCGCGGCAAGCACAAGCGCGCCAAGGATTTGCCAATGCAGGGTCTTATCCATCTGCATCGCAGAGTTGTCGTTTAACGCCATTTATCGTCTCCAGTATCGAGGGCGTCCTCGTCGGTGCATTTACCTGCAGGTTAATAAGCAAGAACGAGAGAACGAATTCGTGGTTATGCTACACGAAACTGCTCGTAGGTAACGTGAGGCAACGCAAAGAAGCTCGTTGCTGTGTACGTCGGTTCGACGAGTTCGCGTTGAATCTCGACGAACTACAGATTTGAATAGCCAAGAATCGCATTCTGTTGACGTGTCAAGTCGTAGGTCGGCAAAGCGATGCGTCGCGATCTGTCGGTTTCTTTATCCGTTGTATATTCGAAGACGAGAGAACGACGTTGATGGGGACCGAGCCAGGAACTATCGCCGCGCAGAAGCCGTGCGGTGCATACAACAGCTGACCCAGCGGGTGCATTCGGCGTGACGACGAGTGCGGATTGGTGACGAGTGTCGATTAACGAAGTTTTTAAGCTACCCCTTACGTGGTGACTGCCTTCAATGCAGCAGAATCCACCGATTCCAGGTCCAGCGTCAGTTATGTTCCAGATGACACTGCATGTAAGACTAGCCTCTACGCCTTCTTTCCGGTGAGAACGGAGTTCATTGCCAAGCGGCTTGCCGACGAATCTATCTTCGTAAATGCCGTAAATCGATCTCAACGTGAAAAAAGGACCGAGTAGAAATTGCAGGATGTCGATCACGCTTGGATGATCAACGAGAGGAACGAACGAAGGGTGCCAGCCAAGAAAACCAGATCCCAGCGGCGCAGATCCGAATCGATTGTAGGTCGCGGGTGGGGGTAGCAGTTGCTCGTCGATGGCGAGATTTAAAAGGTCGGTTTCGCACTCCGAAAGAGCGTTTTCTACAACTAAATAACCTTTTAAATCAAGGAGATACCGTTGTAATTCGCCAATACGTTCGGTCAATTGTTCGATATCTTCTTGTGTACGCGTCGGCGACATAAACGAAGTCCCGTGTCACTCGTTAATCAACATAATTCACTACAAACTATAGCGAGCGGTTCGAATGCTCACTCGATTGTGGCCCGGCGGATATCTGGTTCCTCGAAGCGCGGAAGCAGGAATTCCGACTCAAGAACTTGAACGGGATGGTGCGACGCTGGTCAAGCGCGTGCTTCATGGTGACGAGCTCGTCGAACTCCGTGAGGAGATTGAAGCTGTTTATGCGCGCTATGGTCCGGACTATCGTGACGCGAAGAAAGAACGGGCTTGGCCAAATGACTTTCGCTATGAGATGTTCAATCGCTCCCCGTTGGCACAGAAGGCTGCGGCGCATCGAGGTATCCTGGACGTAATTGAGCCATTGCTTGGTGAAGATTGCCACATCATCGCGAACACGTGCTGGCGTAATCCTGCGGCAACCGATTCGACGCATGGCGGTGGGAATTGGCACATCGACGCAGGTCCACACATTCCATTGAGCGAGGATCAACGTTGGCCGGATGATATTCCGCATCCTGTCTTTGCGATTGGCGTCCATCTGTACTTGGAAGACTGTCCAATGTCGAGTGGCCCAACAGCCGTCATTCCGGGGAGCCACAGGTCAGGCCGTCCGCCACCGCAGGATCGTGTTAGCGATGTTGACCTGACGTGGCAGAATCAACGTGCACGACCAATTGTCGCTGCAGCCGGAGATGTAGCGTTTTTCGTGTCAGATATTTGGCACCGACGCCTTCCACCTGAAGAGGAGCATCCGGGCCGTTTTTTCCTTCAGGTCCACTATGGGCGTCGAGATATTGCCCAACGGGTGAAACCTACGCATGAACTCAACCACGTGGAAGATGGCGCGATGGAAAGGATCGAATCCGATCGAGAACGACTCTTGCTGGGGTTGCACCAACAAGGGTTCTACGACGGCTGATTTTTAGGTGGTTTAGGTTCGCGTACGACCCGCGTTCCGGATAGCATGTCGGACCAGCTTCTCCGTTCGACGTCGAACAGAATCCAGAGATAACCTAAGAAGAGACACGCTGCACCTAAGAGTGCACCGACAAATCGCATTAGCACCCGTCGTAGTGTCATTGGTTCTGCACTCACGATACGCAGACGCCACGCGAGCATTCCGATCGTTTGACCACGTCTGATCCAGAAATAGGAAAAGAAGGCGAATAGCTCGATGAATAAGAGACTCTGAACCCAAGCGCCCACGACCGCGTCACCCCGAACTGTGACGAGTATCACGATCGTGAACACCCAAATGCCGAGTACAACCAACGCGTCATAGACCATCGCCATAACACGGACGATGAATCCCGCAGGTTGACTATTCAAGAGCGATAGTTCGTGATGACGAGCGTAGCTACGCGACTGTGTTCATTACGCCTTCGTCGTCGAGACGCACATTCCTTCCGCAGAACTCACGCGTCTGCATTTCGTGCATTAGGTCACGATCGGTCGTATATCCCCATGTACGCTTCCCGTCTACAGTGAGGCAGGCTGCGACGCCTCTGATCGGCGCTTCTCGATCATAAAGCACCGTGTACCCTTCAACTTCAACAGCTTCGGTCGGATGCGCGTCGGTGACTCGATTGCCCGATGTGTCAATTAGCGCTTGTACGTCTTGATGTAAAAACGGTTTTGACGGTGGTGTGCTGGAGTAGATTCCGTGTGCGTGCTTTGTGAGAATTCCGCCGTTTCCCGTGACCATTCCGATCTTGTCAGATTGTTCACGCAAAAGCTCCACCATTCTCGCGATCGCGTGCATGACGTAGTTGTTCAAGGGTCCACCGCCGAACGTCAAACCACCGGTCACCGTGAGCGGCTGCTCAAGGTCTAAGCCGATTTCTTTTGCGGCGACCTGTACGGCCGATGGGAAGCAACTGTAGAGATCGAAGTGAGCGATATTGCCGAGATTCAACTCTGTAAGTTCGAGCACGCGTTCAGCGACTGTTCTTAATCCCGGCGCACGCGTAAATTTGGCGCGATGCGACACCGTCTGAGTATCGTGCCCATCGGTACCTGCCCATGGGTAAACCCATTTGCTTTCTGGGATACCTAATTGCCTGGCGACACTTACGGAACACAAGAGCAACGCAGCGCCTTGGTCGACGTTGTTGTTGGCGTTCATGAATTTGGGGTAAGGAAAAGCGATCGGCCGATTGTTCGCACCCTCGGTGCGAATTTCCTTTGCGCTGACGTTGTGCTTGATCCATGCGTTCGGATTGTGTTGCGCGACATCGTTGAAGCGTGACCACAACTTGGAAACGTTGACACGGTGTTCGTCGATCGATTCGCCGCGGTCGTGCCGGATTGCGTTCTCGATAACTGCATACATCTGCGAAGCACCTCCGATACCGCGATTCGTTTCGAGCGGATCGCGAACGCCAATACCGAACTTAATCGTCCAGTCAGGGGTACCTGGCAACTCTCGCCAGGTCAACGATTGCCCCGATCGTCGGGCGTTCGCCTGCGAGTACCCACATTCCGCCCCTGTCATCGCGATGACATCGAAGTTACCTTGTTGAATGTCCAAACACGAAAGATTGACGGTAGTTTGTACCCCGTTACCGCCAAATACGGTCTTGCCAGTCTCTACACCGTTCAGTCCTACTTCGTCAGCAAGAAATCGAGCGGGATTTCCGTATTGCCACTGACCTTGGCTGACTCGAATCGATCGTACCTTACCTAGGATTGAGGGATTTCCAGTGTCTGCCGCAGCCGCATGCAATGCGTCGAGCATGAGATCGATAGGTTCCTTGGCGCGGTGAAGGTCCTTGGTCCGCTGCTCGATTTGAGCGATACCTACGATGATGGGTGTCGTTGAATCACTCATGTGGCGTACACAATCTGAGTTGCTGTTGACATAAATGCCATGAGCTAAAGTGAAGCGTCGGTTATCAGAAGCGCGCTAGCTTACATATGAGTGATGGGGCAAACACATTGAAGCTTGGGCAATGAAAGACATTCTGTACCTGATATTGGCGACTCCGACGGCTAGGTGAGACGCTAAGTCTTTATGCAATCGATAGCATTTACGCCCTGTTTTTTTTTAGGTACCCTTGTATGTCTTCACGCGTCGATCGTTACGGTCTGCAAGTCGATTCAACGCTAGATGCCTTCATCACCAATGAAGCACTACCCGAAACTGGCGTTGATCCAGCCGAGTTTTGGCAAGGTTTTGCAGACTTAGTTGCGGAACTCACGCCACGTAATACAGAACTGTTGCGCGTACGAGACGAGCTCCAAGAAAAGATCGACCAATGGCATTTAGAACGTAAGGGGTCACCGATCAGTCTCGACGACTACAAGGCGTTTCTGCATGAAATAGGTTATCTGGTGGAAGAAGGCGAAGACTTTCTGATTACAACTGAAAACGTTGATCCAGAAATCGCGGAAATCGCAGGTCCCCAGTTGGTGGTACCTGTCCTCAACGCTCGATTTGCGCTTAACGCGGCTAATGCTCGGTGGGGAAGTGCGTACGATGCGTTTTACGGTACTGACATCATCCCGGAAGGACCTGGAACCGAAAAAGGAAACGCATACAACCCTGCACGCGGTGAGTTGGTCATCGCTCGAGTCGCAGAGGAGCTTGATGCCATCGTGCCGCTAGCTGGTTCGAGCCATGCTGACGTTACATCGTATAGGGTTAACAGAACGGGCGAATCGGCAAGCCTAGAAGCCAAATCCGATGCTGGCACTCTGCCGTTGCAGAACCCGGCACAGTTTGTGGGTTTTCTTGACGGTGAAAGCGGGGAACCGCGTTCGGTGTTATTAAAGAACAATGGACTTCATATTGAAATCCAAATTGATCGTGCACATAACGTTGGCGCCGCGCACAAAGCGGGTGTCAAGGACGTGATTTTCGAGTCAGCAGTCACAACAATTCAAGATTGCGAGGATTCAGTTGCTGCGGTCGATGCGGAAGACAAAACTGACGTATATCGCAATTGGCTAGGTCTGATGAAAGGTGACTTGGCGGAGTCTTTCGAGAAAGGCGGCGAAACCGTACATCGTGTATTGGAAGACGACCGGACGTTTATTAGTGTCGACGGTTCTGTGTTCACGTTACCGGGGAGAAGTTTGCTGCTGGTACGAAACGTCGGTCACTTGATGACGAACGAGGCGATCCTCGATGCGAATGGCGACGAGATTTATGAAGGGATCATGGATGCAGTGGTGACCAGTCTTTGTGCGGTACACGATTTACAACGCGATGGCTCGAAACAAAACTCAAGAACAGGCAGTATCTATATCGTCAAGCCGAAGATGCATGGTCCTAGTGAGACTCAATTTACCTGCGATCTCTTTGACCGAGTTGAGGATGTGCTGGGACTTGATCGGAATACCGTCAAGGTAGGCATCATGGATGAAGAGCGGCGAACGAGCCTGAACTTAAGAGAGTGCATCCGTGCCGCCAAAGACCGCGTTGTATTTATCAACACGGGATTCTTAGATCGTACGGGTGATGAGATTCACACGAGCATGCAAGCTGGTTTGATGGTGCGTAAGGAACCCATGAAACAGGAGACATGGATCCTGGCTTACGAAGACAGCAACGTCGATAACGGACTTGAGACAGGATTCGAAGGCAAAGCACAGATCGGGAAAGGCATGTGGCCCAAGCCGGATGAGATGAAGGAAATGCTTGAAACGAAGCAAAACCACCCGACTGCAGGTGCGTCATGCGCGTGGGTTCCTTCTCCGACGGCGGCAACTCTTCACGCCTTGCACTACCACAGAATCAGTGTGGCAAATCGTCAGCGCGAACTTCGAGAACGGACGAAGGCAAATATCGACGAAATCTTGACGATTCCACTCTCACAAGGTGAAAACTTGTCGGTCGAGGAAGTGCAGAACGAACTCGACAACAATGCACAGGGTATCCTCGGTTACGTCGTCCGCTGGGTTGATCAGGGTATAGGATGCTCAAAAGTTCCCGATATCAACAATGTCGGTCTTATGGAGGATCGTGCCACGTGTCGGATCTCCAGTCAGCACATCGCAAATTGGCTTCACCACGGTTTGGTGTCGGAAGAACAGGTCCGCGAAACCATGCAGAGGATGGCGGCGGTTGTTGATGAGCAGAATTCAGGCGATGACGAGTACATGAACATGGCACCAAACTTCGACGACAGTCTTGCGTACCAAGCGGCATGTGATTTGGTCTTCAAAGGTCTTATCCAACCGAACGGCTACACTGAGCCGATCCTGCACAAACGACGTCGTGAGCTGAAACAGAAGTTGGCGAATCAAAATGCCTCGTAGTGACGTCATTACGGTATAGCGTCGCAAACTCAATTGATCGTCAATTAACCGCGTTCGAACGACAAGTGGCACAACGTCAGGGTCGAACCGTCACGCTAATGGACGGTAGTATGGGCGAAGAACTCGCTGATCGAGGATTCTCGACACGCGACGGACTCTGGTCGGCGCGTGCGCTCATCGATCATCCGAACGAGATAGTCGCGCTCCACCAGGAATACTTGTCTGCCGGTGCCGAGGTCATCACGACTAATACGTACTCAACAGTTCCGTCTTACCTTGCAAAAGCTGGGTTGGGAGACCGCGTGCGCGAATTGGCGACTTCGGCAGCGGAATTGGCGCGAAAAGCACTTGACGAATTCGATAAACCCAATGGTGCGCGAGTTGCTGGTTGTTTGCCGCCGTTAGATGAAAGTTATCGACCTGATCTAGTTCCCGCAGCATATGAGGCTATCCCAATATACCGCGATCTGATTGACAGCATGGCTCCATCGGTAGACCTGTTTCTTGCAGAAACGATGTCGTCGATTGATGAAGCACAGCACGTGGCTGAGGCGCTACGGTCGTCGCCGGATTTCGCAGCATTTGAATGGATGGTCTCATTTACGCTAGATGACAGAGACGGGACGAAATTGAGGAGCGGTGAATCTGTAACCGAAGCAGTCAAAGCACTAAGTGTGCAGAAACCCATCGCCATTCTCTTTAATTGCACCACGCCACAGTCGATCCTGGACGGAGTCGGCTGCGCTCACAAAGTTACGACGTGTCGAGTAGGCGGCTACCCGAACCGTTTTAAACCCGTTCCGGAAGACTGGACGCTCGATGATGATCAAGAGATCATGCGAGACGCAGGATTAACACGTGATAAGTTCGTAAGTTGGTCTAATCGGTTTCTCGACGCAGGTGCAAGCTATCTAGGTGGCTGCTGCGGTATCGGACCTTCGTATATCGAAGCGCTCGCTCGAAATCTCCACGCTCGATCGAGCTAGCACGCGAACTGGGAAACAAAGCGGCTAACTGCGGTTGTCGACCGTTTGCTCTATGGGCGCTGGTCGTGAGCATCATCGAGAAATGTCATATCGATGGCGCGAATGTCTTCACCAAAACTGTTCATCCACCGCTTCAGTTCCAGATTCTCACTAACCGTCGCTGACACTCGTAGCCAACCGTCATCAAGTTCTTCGATGTCTTGATCCGCAGAAAGGTGTGCTTCTTGAAGGTGCATGCCAGGACTACCGCGGATCTCAAACGTCAGTTGGACTCGCTCTCCCTTGCCAAACATGTGCCTTCCTTCGGTCACATACTCGTCCAAGTCAAAGTCGACAGGTCGGTCGAACTTGTGACTTAGTTGCCTTGCTTTGATCATTCGGTGTGCGGCATAGGTTCGAATACGCTGATCGGCTCCCGCGACTCGCAGACTATCGCCGACGAGATAGAGAACGGGTGCACGATCAATCAACCCGAACGGATGTACGACGTACTCACTGACTTCACCGCGTCGGTTTTGATACGTTAATGCCATTTCGAGATTGTTAAACAGGCAGTGCGTGACCGTTTCGATGATTTCCGGATCAATCTCAGGCGGAATCAAAGGCTGTGTGGGTGGGCTGAAACGGACCTTTTCGAGCCAATCCTTCGCGGACTGGTCGGTCGCGTGTGCTTTCAGCACCACGTTCGCTTCAGAAAAATACGATTGAAGCGAGTTGTTTAGATCTTGCGGTAGGAAGTGCCGAAGATAGTTCTGAGACATGACAAGCAGAAGCGCTTCAATCGATGACATACTCGGCAGCATGATCTTCGGCGCTTGAGTTCCCCACTTATAACCATATGGTTTCCGATCGGTATAGACCTCCAATTGCGGATAAAAATCTGATAGAGTCTTGAGCATGCGCTGAACTGAACGCAAATCGCGATGTATCGAATTCGCCGCGAGCTCATCATGGATGTCCTTCGCAGTTTTGTGCAATCGATGGGGGATGAGCGCAAGAACGTCTAGCGCGAATTGGAGCGTGTCGGTTATTTCTCGACGAGGGGTTGTCATAAACGTAAAAGACTGAGTAGCTAACCGTATATTAGAAGGTACGTCTTTCTAAAGGTGAATCCAATATCCTCTAAGCTAGACGCCGATATTGCTTTGAAGAAAGTGATTGCAATGCAATCACTACTAGAATTATGTGGTTGGTAGATTCGTGAACAGAAATATGGCGAGCATTACGGTTAGAAACCTTGACGATGACGTGAAAAAGCGACTGCGACTTCGTGCCGCACTCAACGGTAATTCGATGGAGGAAGAAGCGCGTCAGATTTTGTCTGCTGCCGTAAACGACCCCGCCGTTCCCTCAAAAGGTCTCGGCACAGCGATCCACAATCTCTTCAAACCGTTTGGTGGTTTGGAATTGGATTTACCGCCACGCGACGCGATGCGAGAGCCGCCAAAATTCGACTGAGGAAATTCGGATGCTAGTGGTAGATACGCCGATCCTATCCGAGCTGATGCGTCCCGATCCGATACTAAGAGTGTTAGATTGGTTCAATGCGATTCCTGCATCAGAAATGTACGTTACGCCGATAACGGAAGCTGAGATTCGTATCGGTTTGGCATATCTTCCAGATAGCGCTCGTCGCCGGCGTATGTTGGAGTCAATCGAACGACTATTCGATAGATTTTTCGCAGGACGAATCCTCACCTTTGATCGACCAGCGACGCGCATACTTGCAGAATTCGCCGCGATACGTCGATCGATTGGTCGGCCACTGCCGTTCGCTGACGGTCAAATTGCTGCAATTGCTCGCACGCACGACATGATTGTGGCAACTCGCAATGTAAAAGACTTCGATGGTCTTCAGTTGCAGATCGTCAATCCGTGGGAAAACTGAGCATCGTTCATTCGGCGGCAGAATTGCCTCGAACATTAGCAATCTCTCGTTCGGTATAGACACGTCATACGGTATGGCACCAACAAACTATGAGATCGCAGACTGTTTTTGTTCAAGTACTAATCAATTGACATGCGCGGTACACGGAAGCACAGTTTAGGCAACAACGTTTCTTGTGAAATAGATGCTCAAGATTGAAGTCATAGAAGGCGATATCACGACACAGACGACCGACGCGGTGGTAAACGCGGCTAACGCAGATCTAATGGGTGGTACCGGAGTGAACGGTGCAATTCATCGAGCTGCAGGACCTGAACTTACGAATGCGCTTCGGGATATTGGAGGTTGCCATACTGGCGATGCGGTGATCACCTCTGGATTTGAGATGCAATGTCGATACATCATCCATGCCGTCGGTCCGATTTGGCACGGTGGCGGTTTGGGTGAAGAAGCGCTCTTGGCAAGGTGCTATCGAACTTGCCTTGATCTCGCGGTGAAACACGAACTTTCGTCAATCTCGTTTCCGTCGATCTCGACAGGCGTCTATGGGTATCCACCACATTTGGCCGTTCCGGTTGCTGTCAACACAATCAGAGAGCACTCAAGAATCCGGCTCGTACGATTTGTTGCTTTCGATAATCGCATGTATGAACTGTTCTTGAATGAGGTCGGCTGATGGAATGGGTTGGCACCTGGGAAAACCAGAACGGATCACGATTGGTGATCGATGTATTCGAAGGATCACACTTCTACGGTTCGTTTGAATCGAAAAAGGGTCGCGCTGTCGAGGGCCAGAGCTATCCGGTTCACGGCTCGATCAACGACGAACTCATCGGATTCGTCGTCGACTTTGGCGAAGTCGGCTCACTCGTTAATTTCAGTGGCAGGACAAGTGACGATGGCGCAATCCACACCTTGTGGGTACTAACAAGAGAGTACGTAGACGAAGAACACACGCGTAAGACACAACCTTGGAATAGTTTCATGGTCAATAGTGATATATTCCACAAGATTACGTGAGCTATATTCCGCACGTGACCGGCTGCGCTCAGGTCACATGCTTGAGCGGATTAAATGAGCAAATCTAGTGCTGTGCGATAATCTTTGAAAACGAGCCTGAGTGGCGAAATTGGTATACGCGCTAGATTCAAAATCTAGTGGTGGCAACACCGTGAGAGTTCGAGTCTCTCCTCAGGCACCAAGCGTCACAAGACTAATCACCGTACGCGCCCATTAAGACCGGTCTGATAACACCAGTCCAGATTGCATAGCCGTTCGCGTTCATGTGAAGTCCATCGTCAACCAGTAGGTCAGCTTTGATCTTGCCATCGTCGTTCAGCATCGGTGTGCTGGTGTCGAGGAATCGCACATGATCGTGTTCGTCGGCGAGCTCTCGTAGTGCGTTGTTGACTTCGTCCATCGTGGACCAAAGGTTCGCTCGAAGAATCGATGGCTTGACCGCGATAAAGTAGACATCGGTTTCCGGAAGGCGCGTCATAAGGTGATCTACGAAGTCGCGATACTCCGCGATTATTTCATCAGGTTGTTTCCCCGCAGCGACGTCGTTATCGCCTTCATAGATCAGAACGGCTCGAGGGTCGTACGGTGTAACAATGCGATCGCGAAACATGTTGAGTTCGAACATTTGTGAGCCACCAAATCCTCGGTTTAGGACAGTAAGAGGCGCCATGTCCTCGGTCAGTGACCTCCAGAACACGATGCTCGAGCTGCCAGTAAACAGTATCGCATTCTGTGGCGGTGGATTTGCTTCGTCTGCCGCTTCAAATTGTTGAATGGCAGGCTCCCATCTGCTTTCGACTACCTCATGATCCTCGGCGATATAGACGATTGCCGCGCATGTCGCTAGCGTTACAAAAATAATGCGGAAAATTCGTCGATGTTTAACGGTTACACTCATCACGCAACTCGGGTGCCCGGGAACAAAATCTTAATGACGCTCGTCACGTCGTAATGCAGCTCAGCAGGTCAGACTTTAGTTATTCGCTTCCGTCGCAGCTCATCGCGCGCAGACCTCTACCGTCTCGCACCGACAGCCGCTTGATGGTGTTAGGTACGAACCAATACGAGCATCGCCAGTTCAAGGGTCTGATCGAATATCTACGACCGGGCGACGTGATGGTGATCAACGATTCGAAGGTGATAAAGGCACGGCTACACGCAGTGAAGGATTCGGGCGGAAAAGCCGAGATACTCGTTGAACGGGTTGAGGCGGAATGCGAAGCACTTTGTCAAGTCGCTGTAAGCAAACCGCTTAAATCTGAGCGTACGTTGGATTGTTGCGGACAAACGGTCAAAGTAGTCTCACGGGAGGGGGAGTTCTATCGCTTAAGGTTCGACCGTCCGGTGTTCGAATTTCTCGAAGAATTCGGTTCGGTGCCGTTACCACCGTATGTTCGTCGAAGAGCGCGAGAGAGTGACGAGGAACGCTATCAAACCGTATATGCGAATAAGCCAGGTGCGGTGGCAGCACCAACCGCGGGCTTGCATTTCGACGACGAGTTCCTGGCACAGATAGAGGCGAAAGGGGTTGAGATCTGTCGCGTGACGCTGCACGTAGGTGCAGGTACATTTCAACCCGTGCGCGTGAACGATTTGAGCGAGCACGTGATGCACCAAGAACGATTTGAGATTCCGGATGACACAGTAGCACGTCTCTCAAATTCGCCTACCCGCGTAATTGCAGTTGGTACTACGGTTGTAAGAACACTCGAATCTTGGGCACAAGATGGATTGACATCCGGTGAGACTCGTTTATTCATCACACCTGGCTTTAAGTTCCGTGTCGTAGATGCGCTAGTTACCAATTTCCACTTGCCGGAATCCACCCTATTGATGCTGGTCTCGGCTTTCTACGGGCGAGAACGGATGCTCGCAGCGTATGAGGAAGCGGTGCTACAGGGGTATCGTTTCTATAGCTACGGCGATGCCATGTTCATGGAGCGGCAACGTGTTTAAAGTCGTTGCGCAATCAGAGGAGTCGCGTATCGGCGAGCTCACGCTAAACCATGGCACCGTGTCGACGCCCGTGTTTATGCCTTGCGGAACGTACGGGTCTGTGAAGGCTCTGACACCCGTTCAACTGCGCGAAGTCGGTACGCAGATCCTGCTCGGTAACACGTTTCATCTCATGCTACGTCCAGGACCCGATGTCATCGCTCACGTAGGCGGATTGCACGGCTTCATGGATTGGGATGGACCGATCTTGACGGATTCAGGCGGCTACCAGGTATTTAGTTTGCGCGATAACGTCCGAGTCGACGACGAAGGTGTCACATTCAGATCACCGGTCAATGGCGATGAAGTTCGTCTTAGTCCTGAGATCTCGATGCGTATGCAAGAGACGCTCAATTCGGACGTGGTCATGGTGTTCGACGAATGCACCCCTTATCCAGCAACTCATCGTGTCGCGAAATCTTCCATGCTTCGATCGATTGAATGGGCTTCGGCGTCGAAATCATCTTATCGAGGAGACGGTGTGTTGTTTGGTATCGTCCAAGGCAGCGTTTACGACGACCTTCGATCACAAAGTCTCGCAACGCTTCATGAAATCGGATTCGACGGGCTTGCGATCGGCGGACTTTCGGTGGGTGAGGACATCGAGGAGATGAATGCGGTCCTTTCTGCTCTAGTCCCACAGATGCCATGCGAACAGCCCCGCTATCTGATGGGTGTGGGCACGCCTTCGGATTTGATAAGAGGCGTCCTCTTAGGCATCGACATGTTCGATTGTGTGATGCCAACACGGAACGCACGTAACGGTCACTTATTCACCTGGCAGGGCGTCGTCAGGATACGTAATGCCGTTCACAAGCAAGATTCGTCACCGATTGATCCTGAGTGTGGTTGCTACGCCTGCCAACATTTTTCGCGTGCGTACTTGCACCATCTCGATCGATGTCGCGAAATGCTCGCTTGCACATTGATGAGCATTCATAATTTGCACTTCTATCACGAGTTGATGGCCGCTTTGCGAAAGCGCATTTCAGAAAACACGCTTTCGGCTTTTGCCTCCCGTCTGCTCACTCGATTTGCCGACGCCAACCGTGTCGGTTCCAGCGCCTAAACTCAACACGTCGCGTCGCGTAGGAGGTCTCTCGTGGACTATACGATGATCATTTTCTTGGTTGCGATGATCGCAATCTTTTATTTCTTAATCATTCGACCGCAAAGCAAGCGGCGAAAGGAACAAGCGGCTCTGATGGCCGGTTTGTCGGTAGGAGACGAAGTCGTGAGTATCGGCGGCATCATGGGTGAAATCACGAAAGTCGATGAGAACTACGCTTTCGTGCAGGTTGCCGACAAGGTTGAACTGCGGTTTCAAAAGGCTGCCATCTCCTCAACGTTACCGAAGGGTACGCTCAAAGAACTACCCGAAAACAAAGCTTCCGCTTAATAGGCGCTAATGCCCGATAATCGCGTATTCGGCCAAAACCTATTTGGCACGAAGACACCTTTAGATCAACCATACCGATATCCATTGTGGCGGTACATCATCGCGTTAGGTGTCTTGGTACTTGGGATACTGTACGCCTTGCCGAATCTTTACCCACCCGACCACGCAGTACAAATAGAAGTCGATAACTCACCAACCGTCATTGGTACGCGATTCACTGCGCAAGCACGCGACTTGCTTGAGACCGAAGATATCGAGGTTAAACGGGCAGCGCTAACCCAGCGCGGAAGTCAAATTCATCTATATAACGAACTCGACCAGATTCGCGCAAAAAATCTACTTGAATCGCGACTAAATCCCGTCGGCATGGAACGCCAGTTCGTTATCGCATTGAATTTAGCGCCGACAACACCTCAGTGGTTGCGCGATATCGGGTCCAAGCCGATGACGCTGGGCTTGGATTTGGCAGGGGGCATCCACTTCGTTTTGCAGGTCGACATGCGGAGCGCGATCAGCAAGCAACTCAATGACGAAGCCGATAAAGCGACGACTTTATTACGCGAAGAGAACATCCGCTATATTGCGAGTGAAGACTTTGTTTCCGAATCGGCAGTCCATATCCCGTTCGCTGATGAGAACCGGCGGGCGGAAGCGATGACGGTGTTGGAAGCGTCATACGGACCGCCGAATCACGTGATTGAGGAGGTTGAATGGCGCGGCGCGCCTGCGATTCAGATTACATTGACGCAGGATCGTTTCAATGAGATCGAAGACGCCGCAATCGAGCAAAACCTCACCGGCTTGCGTAATCGTGTGAACGAAATCGGCGTTGCGGAACCGCTCGTACAACGTCTGGGCAGCTCGCGCATCGTGATCGAATTACCAGGGGTACAAGACAGTTCAGAGGCGAAACGCATTCTGGATAAATTCGCGACCCTCGAGTTTCGACTTGAAGCTTCGGTAACTGATCGACCCTCGCAGATCGAGGTACTACCTTACGAAGGCGTTGATGTACGGTTACTGAAAGAGAACATCGTGACGGGCGACAATGTCGTTGATGCTCAACAGGCTCGAGATCCTGAGACCTCTCTGCCGCAAGTCAATATGCAGTTTGACAGCATTGGTGGCGAACGGATCAACCGTGCGACCGCGCCGAACATCGGTCGTCGCATGGGCATCATTTTTATTGAGCAACGCCCGGTTATCGTCAATGAAGTTGTCAATGGGGAGCGTGTAGAACGCACAAAGATTGAGACGTCTCGACGCCTAATCAGCGTCGCGACCATCCAAGGCGCTCTTTCCTACAACTCACGGATCACAGGCATCTCTGTGCGAGATGCACAAGAACTCGCGATCCTGTTACGAGCCGGAGCGCTAGCTGCGCCGATGTATTTCGTTGAGGAACGTACGGTTGGTGCGTCACTCGGAGATGAGAACATCGACCGAGGGATGCTAGCAGTGGTCATCGGTTTATCGATGGTAGCGATTTTCATGATCGTCTACTACAAGGTGTTTGGCGTCATCGCAGACATTTGCTTGACGATGAACATGATCGTGCTTGTCGCGGTGATGTCACTGTTAGGCGCAACGCTCACGTTACCAGGTATCGCCGGAATCGTGTTAACGGTGGGTATGGCGGTAGACGCCAACGTGCTCATATTTTCTCGGATCAGAGAAGAGCTGAAGCGATCCCCACCTGCGACTGCAATCAAGAATGGCTACGATCGTGCGTTTGTGACGATTCTCGATGCCAACATCACGACGCTCTTCGTTGCATTGATCCTCCTTGCTATCGGAAGCGGTCCGGTGGCGGGTTTCGCCGTCACACTATCCATCGGCATCGTTACATCCATGTTCACGTCGATTTTCGTGTCACGCGGATTGGTGCATCTGGTCTACGGCAATCGAGCAGTTAGGACGGTCTGGATATGAACCTCAACATTGACTTTATGGCGCATCGCCATCTCGCGACGGTTCTATCAGGTGTTTTCTTAATTGCATCGATTGTCGCGTTCGTTTGGCTTGGCGTAAACCGAGGACTCGATTTCACCGGTGGCGTATTGGTGGAGTTAGCTTTCGAAGAACCGGTGGATCCCGTCTACGTGAGGTCGATACTCGCAACCAACGGCTACGTCGATGCGGTTGTGCAAAGTATGGGTAGTGAAACAGAAGTACAGGTTCGCGTACCTCCGATTCCTGGCGTTGATCAATCGAACGTCGGTGACAACATTAGGTCGTCACTCGATGAGGGCATTGGTGCTACCGACCTTCGACGCTCAGAGTTCGTTGGTCCGACGGTCGGTGAGGAACTGACGGAAAAAGGCGGGCTCGCACTCCTGGTCGCACTCGGTATGGTGTTGTTGTACATCATGCTTCGTTTCACCGGTAAGTTTGCGCTTGGCGCGGTTGTCGCGCTGGTACACGACGTCATAATCGTGGTAGGGCTCTTCTGCATGTTCGGCTGGACGTTCAATCTTGCGGAGTTAGCGGCGTTACTAGCCGTGATCGGTTATTCGCTAAACGACACGATCGTGGTGTCTGACCGAATTAGGGAGAATTTCAGAACGGTCCGTCGGCGCAATCCGGTCGAGATCATCAATTTGTCCTTGAACCAGATGCTTGGTCGGACGTTGGTAACGTCATTGACGACGTTGTTGGTTTTACTTGCACTCTTGTTGGCAGGTGGAGAGCAAATCTCGGGCTTTGCGACGGCTCTGACCATTGGTGTCGTGATTGGTACATATTCGTCGATTTACGTCGCCGCAAACTTGCTGCTCATGCTCAACATCACGAGTGACGATTTGGCGTTACCTCAAAAAGAGGGTAGTGGCGAAGTCGTCTAACTACCGCGAATCGCGACTACACAGCAGCGACCGGTGATTGCTTTACGCGTTCTGCAACGAGTTTGCGGTGCAAGTACGTGTTGCCTGCGATTAGGCCATCGTCAGAAGCGGACCATTCACCACCGTTCAACGTGGACGCAAATCCACCTGCTTCGCGGATAAAAAGTCTCGCGAACTGAAAGTGGAACGTTGAAGCGTTCGTATACGCCAATCCATCGAATCGTCCGCACGCTGTGTTCGAGATATCAAGTCCGAGACAACCAGAGACCCGTGTCGTGAGTCGTAGTGTCGAGAAGTCCGTAATCGTATTGGGGCCGTCAAGCGCTACGAATGCACCACTTGTGGTCCGTGTATCGCTTACACGCATTCTGCCATCGGTTGTGAAACACCCTTCTCGACGTGTAACGTGGAAATGACCGTCACGAAAATGATCGACGATCAATGCGTGCTGAAGTCGATCGGCGCGTGAAATGCCGACTAATGTGCAAAAATGGTCAAAGCGACGCATGAAGTTCATTCGCCCGCAGATCGGTTCGACGATCCAGCTGGTCTCAGCGCTAGATTGCCCCGTGAAATTAGCGGACGCGACGACTTCATGCTCCGGATAGGAGCGTTGAATAGTGTTAGATATCGTGCGCAATGCGCGATCGCACGTACGCTGAAAATACGCTTCGCTAGCAGCTGAAATCGAGCGCGACGAAGGCGCATTAGGCGCGCGAGCCATCAGCTCGCGACCTGCCGCACGCACCGCTTGAGTCGCGATTCTTAGGATGGGTTGCACGTGAAAAATTCTAGCATTGACGTTGCCACAGCGCAGTTGACGGGAGCGAAGACTTGGAAATACGAATAGTTCTTGTTGAACCGTCTCATCCGGGCAATATTGGTGCGACGGCGCGAGCAATGAAGACGATGGATCTATCGTCGCTGTATTTAGTAAACCCGAAACGCTTCCCAGATCCACAGGCTGACTGGCGGGCCGCTGGTGCACTAGATGTCGTTGCGTCAGCGAAGGTTTTCGACTCACTTGAGGACGCCATCGGTGATTGTGGGTATGTGGCCGGTACCAGTGTGCGCGATCGACACATACCTTGGACGGTTAAGAGTGTTGAGGAATTCGCGCTGGATGTGGCCGGCATGCCGGAAGATTCGAAACCACTGGCAATTCTGTTTGGTCGAGAGAACAACGGGTTATCGAACGAGGAGTTAGCGATGTGTAACTTGCACGTTCGTATCCCGTCGTCGATCGTATACGGATCACTGAACTTGGCGATGGCAGTTCAAATACTGGTATACGAATTGTTCAAGGGACGTGGAAATACAGATGTAAAAACGGGATGGGATCGTCGGCATGCCACTCATGCAGAAATTACTGCAATGTATGAGCATCTCGACCGGGTCTTGAACGCAATCGGTTTCTTCGATCCCAGTGCGCCTAGAACCGCATTTACCAGATTTCAACGAATGTTCGGCAGAATCGAACTGGACGAAACGGAGGTACAGATATTGCGTGGCATGTTCACTCATATTGAGCGTGCTATTGCAGTACCTCGCGACTAGACGTTCCTATCCGCTGGATTTTTACCGCTGTGACCAGAGCTTACGCACCATAAAATTGAGTGCTAACGCCTTGCTTTTACGGCCCATTTAGCGGCTTCTACGTTTGAACATCGCCTCTCCGCGCGCACGTGCGGTATACCTGGACTATGCGGCAACGACTCCTGTTGACCCTCGCGTCGCTCACAAAATGAGCAAGTGCCTGATGTTTGATGGCGATTTTGGCAATCCAGCGTCGACATCGCACGTGTTCGGTTGGGAAGCGGAGGAGCACGTTGAAAACGCTCGAGTCCAGCTCGCTCAGCTGATTGGTGCGGACCCATTAGAGATCGTTTGGACATCCGGGGCGACCGAGTCAGATAACCTTGCATTAAAAGGACTTGCGGAGCACTACGGCTCAGGACATATCGTGACCAGTGCTTATGAACACAAAGCGGTGCTGGATACCTGTGAGTACTTGGAGAAAACAGGTATACGTGTCACTTATGTAGGACCAGACAAGGACGGACTCGTACCGCCGAGTCGCGTGGCGGATGCGATCGAGAACGACACATTCGTAGTTTCCATCATGCATGTGAACAATGAAATCGGTGTCCTGAACGACATAGCATCGATTGGTCAGGCTTGTCGCGACCGTGGTGTTTTTTTCCATGTCGATGCGGCGCAAAGTGTCGGCAAGGTACCTGTGAATGTCGACGATTTGAATATTGACATGCTGAGTATTTCCGGACACAAGATCTATGGTCCGAAAGGTATCGGTGCGCTTTACGTCCGGCGTGCTGCAAACATCCCTCTACAAGCTATCATCCATGGTGGCGGTCACGAAAGAGGCTTACGATCAGGAACACTAGCGACTCACCAAATTGTTGGCATCGGCGCCGCTGCGTCAGTTTGTACGGTAGAGCTTGAACGCGAAGCAACGCAACTTCGTGCGTTGAGAGAACGACTATGGGCACATCTCAGACAGATACCAGACGTTCATATGAACGGATCTGAAGACCAGCGGATTCCAGGGCTGATAAATATCGGATTCGGAGGGGTAGATGGTGAGACTCTATTGATGGCGTTGAATGATGTTGCTGTCTCGTCGGGCTCGGCTTGCACATCTGCCACTGTCGAACCGTCATATGTTTTGCGAGCGATCGGTGTCGCGGATGAACTGGCCTCCGCATCCTTGCGGTTTACGGTAGGTCGTTTTACGACAGAAGAGGAAGTTGATTTCGCAGCGACCCGGATTGCGGATGTGGTTCATACGCTTCGCGAACGAAGAGCAGACAGCTAAAAGCTCACTTGACATCGCGTCACTTCCGTTGAAAGCGCGTTACCGCGTTGATATATAGCGCCAAGTTGCTTACGAAGAAATCCCACTCTAGTTTCTCTTGTCTACTGTTTAAGCTCGGCTGTTAAATCACTGCCAACACTTCCATTCAACTTCGACAGATTCAATAATTACGATAGCAATCGTGACTCGTACTGAGTGAGAATCCGATCATGGAACTAAACCATACCATCGTACCGTCCAAGGACAAAGAATCCGCAGCACGCTTTTTCGCCGAAATCATGGGTCTAACCTACGAAGGTATGACAGGTCATTTTGCGCCGGTGGTGGTCAATGGGTCATTGACGATGGACTTCGATGACGCGAAGGAGTTTAAGAGCCACCACTATGCGTTCAAGGTGACGGACGAAGAGTTTGACGGGATTTTTGGTCGAATCAAAGCCAAGGGCATTACGTACGGCTCTGGTCCCTTCGCTGCGGATAACGGTGAAATCAACAATTGGAATGGTGGTCGTGGGTTTTACTGGCGCGATATAGATGGACACTTATTGGAAGTGCTGACGAGGGATTGATTTGAATCGTATCGATGTACATGATCTTTCCAGTCAGTACGTGCTGATCAGGTCCAGCATAAGACCGGTTTAGATTGCTCTACCTTCGATCAGAATTGAGGTACTTCCGCCACACAACTTGACTCTCGCCAACAATTTGTGTATTAACAGACCCCTATTGGATATTTCTTTAGCTGTCAATAGAATCTAAATTCATCAAGAATTTCCCTATAAGCGTTTGGTACTGGGCAGTGTTCCCTCCTGTTGCCAAGTTGTTGCTGCTGTGCTGGATTAGCCTTGGTTCAGCAGCGCTTGGTCATGGTGATCCACATGACCAGATCGAGGCGCTCGATGCTTTGCTCAAAGAGAATCCCGATCATGTTGATTCCCTTCTTGAGCGGGCAGATATCTATCGTAGGCATCGTCACTTTCAAGAGGCTTTACAGGACCTCAATCACGTTCGCTTGCTCACTCCAACGAACAACACGGTTTACTATCTCATAGGGCTGACACTTCTTGAACAAGGTGAATTCGATGAAGCCGAAAACGCGCTACAGTTGTTTATTAGTCGATCGCCAAGTAGTCCCAGAGGTCACCTCGCACTTGCGCGAGTATTTACTCAACAAGAACGACACTTGAATGCCGCGCAAGCGTACGAGTTAGCCATAGAAAACCAATTGACGCCAATACCTGATCACTATCTCGCTAGGGCTCACGCGTATATGGATGCTGGTAGAAAGTATCTATCTCAAGCGCTGGTAGGACTTGAGGAAGGAATGGAATTAATGGGGCCTCTCATCACATTTCGACGGCTTGCGATAGAAATTGAAATAGATCAAGGAAACTTCCAGAATGCAATCGAACGCATAAATATGATTCTCGAAGGTGTTCATCGACAGGAATCGTGGCTCGTAAAGAAAGCTAAAGTACTCTCTGCAATGGGTCGAAATGAGGAAGCAAAACAGCAATTTTTACTTGCTGAACGTGCGATCGAGTTACTTCCCGAGCGAACGAGAACATCGCCAGCCATGCGAGCTTTAAGTACGACCATTGACCTGAACTTAGACGGTGAAACTCACGAGAAGGACGTTATAAATGAACCCGCCACTCCCCCATAGATCTCCTTTCGCAATCGTTCTACTGAGCGTTTTTCTGCTTTTTACAGGAGCTGTCTCTCAGGCACAAGAGCTAGTCGCGACAGGTTCGACATGGTTTTACGTTGATGATGGTAGCGACTTAGGTACCGACTGGCGCGAGTCCGACTATGACGACTCGAATTGGAGTTCGGGAAGGGCACAACTCGGATTTGGCGACGGTGACGAAGCGACTACGTTAGCGAGTGGGCATATTACGTACTACTTCAGGCACCACTTTAATCTTGAAAACGTCGGAAATATCGTTGGTCTTTCACTAGAGATCCTAAGAGACGACGGAGCGGTCGTCTATTTAAACGGCACCGAGGTCTATCGAACCAACATGCCAACTGGCACTATAACGGCAAACACCTTCGCTGCCGGTGCGATAGAGACGAACGAGTTCTTCGTACACGAATTTGACGCTTCAGCTCTGAAGGAAGGAAACAATGTCGTCGCGGTCGAAGTTCACCAAGCTAGTCTTACCAGTTCGGATGTAAGTTTCGATTTCTCGCTCGAAACTACGGATCACACGCCCGGCGCCAATAACCTCGTTGATGTTGGCTCGACGTGGAGTTATCTTGACGACGGTAGCGATCAGGGAACGGCGTGGCGGGAGTCAAGTTTCGACGATTCAAGTTGGGCGTCCGGTCCGGCAGAACTCGGATTTGGTGAAGGTGACGAAGCAACGGTAATAACTTCTGGCCACATCACCTACTACTTTCGACACAAGTTTAGTATTGACGATTTAGATTCAGTCGTGGCTTTCGGTCTGCGACTGAAACGCGACGACGGGGCGGTTGTATATCTGAATGGGTCTGAAGTTGCTAGATCTAATCTAAGCGGCGACGTCACGTACACCACGCTTGCTTCAAATGCGGCTGACGACGGATCGAATTTCCATCGATTTAGCGTAGCGAAAGACTCGGCTGTGCTTGGTGAAAACGTTCTGGCGGTTGAGGTACACCAAGTTTCCACTACGAGTTCGGACCTTAGTTTCGACTTGGAATTCGCTTGGGTCGCTGAAGATGCAGCACCGGACGTTGTTCGTGGACCTTATCTCCAGATCGGAACGCCATCATCGATGATCGTTCGGTGGCGTACAGACGGTTTCACCGATACGAAACTCTCCTATGGTCTAGCCGTCGACGACTTGACGGAAACCATAACCAATGAAACGCTGACCACTGAGCACGAGGTACTCATTTCCGGGCTAGATTCGAACACCAAGTATTTTTACGAAATTGGCAATTCGAATATGACATTTGTTGGAAATGACGCTGATCACTTCTTCAAAACGTCTCCTCCGAAAGGCTCTGACGAACCTGTTCGTATTTGGGTCATTGGCGATTCTGGGCGATGTGCCGTAGATAACCAAGGATGTACTGACGTCGATGCCGTAATGGAAGAATATCTCGCGTGGGCGGCAGAGAATGGCGGCGCACAAGCAGACATCATCCTCATGCTCGGAGACAACGCATACAACGACGGCACGGATAGCGAGCACACTCGAGGCTTATTCGAGCCACTAACGAAGGTACTTAGAAATCACGTCTTGTGGCCATCGCCTGGCAATCACGAATTCGGAGCTTCCGACTCGCCTACGCAGTCAGGACCTTATTACGACGCGTTTACGCTTCCTACGGCGGCAGAAGCAGGTGGTTTAGCTAGCGGAACGGAAGCTTACTACTCGTTCGATTACGGTAATGTCCATTTCGTTGCCCTAGACTCACACGATACTGATCGTACCGCCCCGCAAAACCCCACGACCAATATATGCCCTGACGATGGTAGCGGCGGAGCCATGTATAGCTGGCTCTGCGAGGATTTGGCTGCCACTACTCAAGACTGGATTTTCACTTATTGGCACCATCCACCATACACGAAAGGTTCACATGATTCGGACGCCGAATCTCAACTCGTTGAGATGCGGGAGCGGTTCAGCCCCGTGATTGAGTATTTTGGATCAGATCTAAATCTCACGGGTCACAGTCATTCGTATGAGCGTTCCGTGCTCATGGATGGGCACTACGGTTTATCGAGTACGTACGACCCGGAAGTCCATGCGAAAGATTCAGATAACGGTAACCCAGCCGACGATAACGACTATCAAAAAGAAGACGGTAGTAATCAAGGAATGGTATATTCGGTTGTCGGCAGTTCCTCGTTCAATCAAGGGGGTCTCACACAACACCCCATCATGGCTTATTGGGTGAACATCGAAGGTTCGATGATCATCGACGTCAATGGCAGCCAACTCGATGGGAGTTTTGTTGACTTCGAAGGCGTTGTTCACGATCAATTTCGAATCGTTAAGACGTTTGAACCGGTGCCAACAGACACCGATTCTGATGGCGATGGAATAGACGATGACGATGACAATTGTCCGAACGTCGCGAATGAGGATCAGCTGGACACGGATTCTGATGGCCTCGGTGACGCCTGTGACGCTGACGACGACAACGATGGTGTTCCGGATGATCAGGACGCATATCCGCTAGATGCGTCGTTGAGTGTCGACGAAACGCCACCTGAAATCAGTGGCGGCGACATTACGTTAGAAGGTAACGAGCCTGGTGGCGTACGTTTGACATCGGCACTGCTCCGTGAACACCTTACTGTGTCCGACGATGTCGACGCGACAGATGAAATTCAAATCACTGCAGATGTTGGTGATTCCTTGTCGCTTGGCGAATCTACGGTTACATTCACTGCAACGGATTCCGCGGGTAACACGAATTCGTTAACGATTACCGTGACTGTCGTCGATACGACGCCGCCGAGCATCATCGCTCCAGATACCGTCACAATCACTCTATCTTCATACGATGAAGGCGTTTCCGCAACGCCCACCTTTATAGGCGAGAACGCCACCTGGCACTATCTCGACGACGGTTCCAATCAGGGGACGGCTTGGCGTGAGAGTGACTTTGACGACTCTGGATGGTCGACTGGCGCCGCGGAACTAGGGTTCGGTGACGGTGACGAAGCAACAGCGCTCAATTCCGGTCATGTCACCTACTATTTCCGACACAAATTTGCGGTTGAGGACGTCGCTTTCGTACGAGGATTGATATTACGAATCGTGCGAGATGATGGCGCGGTCGTTTATCTCAACGGTACAGAGATCTTCCGCGACAATATGCCGGACGGCGACGTCAATTCTGCAACTCTGGCGACGTCAGCCGTCGGCGGAGAAGACGAATCGACATACGTCGTCGCGGATTTATCCTCGGACCAAATCCAAGAAGGGGTAAACGTCCTAGCGGTTGAGATTCACCAAAATTCGACGCTTAGCTCCGATATCAGTTTCAAATTGGAACTAGTGGCTGCGCCTTTTGAAGTTGAAAATTTCGTGATTCGATCGGGAGAATCTTGGCTTTATCTCGACGATGGCAGTGATCAGGGGACAGCCTGGCGCGAAAGAGACTTTGACGATTCCGCTTGGTCAAGCGGACGTGCAGAACTCGGCTTTGGCGATGGCGACGAAACGACGACAATCGCTACCGGATATCTCACGTACTACTTCCGCAAACACTTCCCCGTTGCTAACCCGGCATCGATTAGCGCTTTAAATCTAGCCTTAAAACGAGACGACGGTGCTGTCGTCTACCTCAACGGCACGGAAGTAGTCCGCGATAACATGGCGGAGGGCGAAATCACATTCGAGTCCCAGGCATTCGGTGCTCAAGATGACGGTAACAACTTCCATAGATTTTCGGTTGATCCGAGCCATCTCGTGGCAGGTGACAACGTAGTTGCGGTTGAGGTGCACCAGTCGAATATCAATAGCTCCGACGTCAGCTTTGACCTGTGGATGTCAGCCGTCGTATCACAGAGCAACACGGTTGCAACGAGCAACAGCGAAATTCGAAGTTTCTTAAGTTCAGTAACTGCGGTCGATATTGTTGATACGTTTGTTCCTGTCAGGAACAACCTAACCCGTCCGCTCGATCTGGGTGTCGCTACTAACGTCCTTCTCCGTGCTACAGATGATTCAAGGAATACCGCTAGGAAGACGATAACGGTTTTAGCGAAAATCGGACCCGATCTTACTGTACCAGATAACATCGTCTTAGTATCGGTTGACGGCGGCAGTCTATCCAGCGGCTACTCAGGTATCCAAGCCTTTCTTAACGGTGCGACGGCGTACGACGAAGATGGCGATGAGCTTGAAGTTTCTAATGATGCTGGGGATTCGTTCCCATTTGGCGCGACCATCGTAACTTTTTCGGCGACGGATAGTCTTGGTCGAACCGCGACGGCGACTGCCATTGTCACAATACTTCAACCGACGAGCTTAGCCGATACAGACGGTGACGGTATGCCTGATTTGTTCGAAGTGGAGAACCAACTTGATCCGAATCGCGACGATGCAAACGAAGATTTCGACGGTGACGGATTGGACAATATTTCTGAATATCGGCAAGGGAAGAACCCGGCGCTGGACGACGTCGCGCCAGTCTTGACACTACCTAGTGACGTGCGCGTTCCCGCAACCGGTTGGAACACACCGGTAGAGCTTGGTACAGCGACAGCGATCGATGGCTTAGATGGTGACGTAACAGCTACGAGCGATACGCTGACCAATGAGTTCAGACCCGGCATGCACACGATCACTTGGTCAGCGACCGACGCTGCTGGCAACCTCGCACAGGCTGTTCAAACGATAGAGATTTTGCCTCTCGTTCAAGTATCTTCGAAAGGAAGGATTGCGGAAGGACAGACCTATGTATGGTCAGTGTCACTCAACGGAAACGCGACAAGCTATCCGGTCGACGTCCCATTTACCCTATCAGGTACCGTAAGCGACGAAAGTGACTATACGGTGTCAGGAATGGCGGGGAGTACCACGCTCATCGCAAGAGATTCGACTTGGCGTTATCTGGATGATGGCTCTGACCAAGGTACGAGTTGGCGAGAAGCAAACTTTGACGACTCAGGCTGGTCCACCGGCGCCGCTGAATTTGGATTTGGCGATGGCGGTGAAACAACCGTACTGACTTCAGGCCATACGACTTACTACTTCAGGCATCATTTCAGCGTAGCCGATGCTACGTCCGTGGAAGGTCTGAAATTGAGTATTGTGCGTGACGATGGCGCCGTGGTCTATCTCAATGGCACGGAGATCTACCGTACCAACATGCCCGACGGTGAGATCACGTCTTCGACATTTGCACCAAGTGCGATCGGCGGAGCCGCCGAATCCACCTACGAGACGGTGGAGCTATCAGCCGACCAATTACAGGATGGTCAAAACGTTCTTGCGGTCGAAGTGCATCAGAACTCGCCCACTAGCTCGGATGTCAGTTTTAATTTGGTACTTGAGATAGGCGATGCACCTGGTGCGAACGATTTAGTATCGGCAGGAGCGACGTGGCGTTACCTTGACGACGGTAGCGACCAAGGCTCGGCGTGGCGTGAGAGTGATTTCGACGATTCCAGCTGGTCCTCAGGCGCAGCCGAGTTAGGGTTTGGTGACGGAGATGAAACGACTGTAATCGCTTCCGGTCATATCACGTATTACTTCAGGTACCATTTTTCTGTGGACATGCCGGAGAGTATTGCCTCCCTTACGCTATCCCTGAAGCGTGACGATGGAGCGGTAGTCTATCTCAATGGAACGGAAGTAGCTCGTGACAACATGGCCGAAGGCGACGTTACATACACTACGACGTCTACGGGCGCAGCGGACGACGGGAACAATTTTCATGATTTCACAGTCGCTTCAAGTCACCTTGAGGAAGGAAACAACGTGCTAGCGGTTCAAGTCCACCAAGTGAGTGCCACTAGTTCGGACTTAAGCTTCGACTTGAAACTTGTGAAGATTCCCGCTGCGGCTGAAACCCCGACGAGCGTAACGATTGATTCAGCGCTTGAGAGTATGCTCTTCGTCACCATCGCATCGGACGATGAATCAGAGGGTGAGGAAACCGTTGGACTGACGCTCTCAGAACCATCTACCGAAAACTCCGTTGTTGGATCGCAGCGGAGCACTGAATTGACGATTGTCGAGGACGCGGTGCCCCCAAGCCTTTCCATTTCCATCTCTCAGGGTGAGAATTCGGGACAATTCGTATCGAGTGAAGGTGGTAACGTCATGGCGACGGTAGAGATCCAGGATCCCAACGGCACGCATACTGCGGATTGGAGCCAATCTGACAACAATCTTGTGGCTCTAGAGGGAAGCGCATCCTTGTCCTTTAGCTTTGATCCTACCGGTCTTGTCGCTGGTCCTTATCTTGTCAGTGTTGAAGTAAGTGACGATGGAATCAGCGATCGGACATCTACGACCGCCAAGATCATTCACATAACAGCCGATGCGGCCGCGTCGGATACAGACGAAGATGGTATCCCGAACGAGTTCGATGAAGTCGCAGTGAGACATGCAATTTCACTCGACACTTCGGAAAGCGATCTTGTAGCTGTAGCTGAACGAGGTACTAAATTGGCTGCAGGTGGCGCTGCAACTTCAAACGCCGTTAGAGGTGTGAAAGTAACAGAATCAATGATCATCGATGGTGGTGAGGATGGCGGTGAGACGCCGTTAAATAGTGAAGACACCAGCTTCGACTATACGTCGGGACTCTATGATCTAGAAATTCAGAGGATTCCAGTACCAGGTCAATCCATTCGAATAGTAATCCCGGTAGGTATGGAAATTCCGGCCGACGGAAGTTTCCGGATCTATACTGAAGCGGGGTCTTGGATGGATTTCACCACCGACGAAAACAATGCGATATCAAGTTCTGAAGGCACGAGGACTTCCTGTCCCGAAGTTGGCGCAGAGAGTTATGCAAGCGGTCTGAATGAACGTAATTTCTGTATCGAATTGATGATCGAGGATGGCGGTGCTAACGATGCGGACGGCGAAGCTAACGGCAACATCGATTTTCTTGGCGGTGTTGGCACACCTGTATCGAATTAATGAGGTACGGAGGATTTAACCTTCATCGACGAGTTGGTAACCAAAGGATGAATCGACGAGTGATTGAATCTAGATGAAATAACCTCATCTTGTTCAATCCATCGATCATGGTGATGAACGAGCACCCCTAGCCTATCTCTAGGGGTGCGCAGATTTGAATGGCGCCTCGATAGAGTGTTCCGAACATTCTGAATCGTCGTCCGAAGTATCCAATCGACTCGATGAAGTAGAAAATCGGGCGCTGATCCGTCTTTAGGTCATAATCCTAAGCGACACTACGAAGAGAAATCGATTTGAGTTCAACTCAAGTTCTCGTGACTAGCAATTCATCCCGAATTAGATTATGTATTGAATTGTGCCATCTATGGTGCGACGACGTATCCGCTGGACTTCGAACCAATACGGACGGACGCGGCTTCGTCGTGACACCGATCTAGATGTATAAGTTAAGACTCGCGAATGCAATGCGCTAGACGTTGAAGGCATTATCGCGAATTAGTTGCGCCTCTGCTCTGGACGTCAGTCGAGCGACGGGTGAGTGATCGTGACGGCGCGACACGAAAATTGACCGAGAAACCACTGGTAGATGAAAGAGATCCCATTTTCAAAAAGGAAATCAACCGGTTCGGGAGAACGAGAAAACCATGGCATATGGATCGATCGATGCACTACAAAAACGTCTCGCAGAGGATGTCTTTCATTATGCGAGCGATCAGAAGAAGGCAGCTGGTCGTGCGTTAGGTACGCTCGTTGAGGTAGTCACGTTCTACACACTCCGTGCCTGGGAGCTCACGGAACACATCACGATCGAACGACGGATAGCGGAATTTGCCAATCCAAAAATCCGACACAACGTCGAATTCGCATTGCATCCGATAATAAACAGTTCCACGTTGTGGATGAGACCGACTCCAAAACCACTCACGGCTGCAAAACTCCGTGCTGATCTACCATTTCTCAATACGAACTCAATCAAGTCGACACAGATGATTAGTAGCACAGATGTGATACGAAATGCAACTGTCCTTGACGAAAACGCATCAGTTTTAGTAGTGGGTAATGTTGATATATACGAAGAATCGGAGTGCTTGATTTCGGTTTCTCGACTCGAAGCAGAGCCATTCGCGATATTTGAATGCAAGAGAGTTGGTGTAGAAGAAGGGCAGAAAAAAGGTCCTCAAACGATCGAGAAAGCTAAACAAGGCGCGTATGTCGCACGAACCGTTTCAGCTCTACAGAAAATTAGATCGCGAAATGGTAATATCCTTGGAGTTCTTGAGGATTCGGACGGTACATACATTACGGATGAATACCAAGTCCTCCTTCAAAAAATCATCAATAATCGTGAGATGTACATTCCCAACGGGTTCATTTTTACTGTCGGAGTCGTTAGTAATCATGGAAACTGGTTTACATCGAACGATCTTAACAAAGAACTCCATGTGCTTGCGCAATCATACGATTGGTTGTTATTTCTCACGGACCAAGGATTGGTTAAGTTTATTGAAGACTTGATCATTTCACCAGAAGCGAGATTTGAACCTGCACGGCATGCTTTTTTATCGAGTTATACTGGAAAGAAGGGTAGAAACAAGTTTACAAAGGTTACTATGGAAGCAACTGCAGATCGCGTACTTCGTCAGTATTTTTCTGAGAATTTAGATGAAATTGAGTCTTGGTTCAATGTAATAAACCCGGGCAATGCAGCGCCATCTGAATTGCGTTCAAATCTATTGAGTTTATCATTAAAATCGAGATTAGGGGGATTCACTGATGACAGCGGGAAGAAGTAATTCTGCATCGTTAAGTCACGACTGGTGCACACCCAGGAAATATGTTGATGCGATTTCTTATTTTTTCGGCGGTACGATCGCTCTAGATCCTTGCTCAAACGAGCATTCGATTGTAAACGCAACGACGGAGTTTTCGTTACCACACAGTGACGGGCTTGTAGAGAATTGGGATTTTTCGACCGTTTTTGTAAATCCACCGTACGGTCGCGATAGATTAAGGAATACATCAATAAGAGATTGGCTAGCCAAGTGTTCGCAAAGCCATGCTAGATACGATTCAGAGATACTAGCGTTAGTTCCGGTGGCGACAAACACACGCCACTGGAAGGATCATGTGTTCGGCGTCGCTACAGCAGTTTCGTTCCTGTACGATACGAGATTGAAGTTCTCGGTGAATGGAAGCGATACTAGCAAAGGTGCGCCAATGTCTTGCGCCATGATATATTGGGGAGTAAACTATAAGCGCTTTGAGGAGGTATTTTTGCGTTTTGGAGCTGTTGTTGATCTTCGGCACTTAAAAGGGAAGAGGATTGGGAGCTTCGATGAACCATTGTTTGATTTTGTGGAGCAATCGGCATTGAACAGACAAAGTAATTCGAGAACGCGAAGACCGGATTGAACTGAGGACTAATCTATGATTCGATCATCAATCTCCAACATCATGCAAATACTTTCGATAGCCGACATCGCACCTCTCCGATTTGACGAAGGAGTGCTCTGTTCGTAGCACTATCCTGTAATTCTTGAGTCGCCGGTGCGTCTCCTCGTCGAGTGGATTCGCTCTATCCTCGCGAGGTTCTCGATTCTTTAATGTCGGCACTTAGTCGATAAGATCCAGGACAAAATTAGACTATATTTAGCTAACGGCTATGTAAATTGGGTCGCGACTACTAAAGAATATTCGCATCCGCCATTAGCGATCGCAACGATATCGCGATGACAATCTAATTGTATATGAACTGTCTCGCCTTCGTTACCAAGTCGGCTTAAAGTGTTAGCTATAATGTGTTGACCGCTTTTCTTACACGACTGGCCAACTGGTCGTTAATGTCGATCCGACACGCATCGGTCGCAAGCGATTCCTATTCGATTTACATTTCCGCTAGAGATCAATCTATGTCTATAGAACGTACACTGTCGATTATTAAACCTGACGCAGTTGGGAAGAACGTGATAGGTCAGATATTCGCTCGTTTCGAGAGGGCTGGCTTGAAAATCGTCGCACTAAAAATGCTGCGTCTTACGCGTGATCAAGCTGAAGGTTTCTACGCGGAGCACAAAGGGAAGGTTTTTTTTGAACCACTGATGGGATTCATGACATCCGGACCGATCTGTGTCCAAGTTCTCGAAGGCGACGATGCGATTCGAACTAATCGAACTTTAATGGGCGCGACGAATCCAAAGGATGCAGATGCTGGCACCATTCGCGCAGATTTCGCGAGTACGGTCGACGCAAATGCGGTTCATGGTAGCGATTCTTCCGCATCAGCCGACCGAGAAATCGCATACTTCTTTCCTAAGGATCAGATTCATAGTCGGTGAACACACCTTGCGGCGTCAAAATGTTCTAGGTCTCTCTCGAAGTGACCTTGAAAATTACTTTGAGGCAGGAGGCGAGAAGCGATTTCGCGCGACACAGTTGATGCTGTGGCTATACCACAAGCTTGTATTGGACTTCGACAGAATGACCAATATTGCTGCAAGTTTGCGGCAAGTCATGGCGGACGAACTCGGTGTAGAACTCCCAGAGGTACTTACTGTCTTAGAGTCAGAAGATGGAACCGTCAAATGGCTGATGCAAGCTCAGTCTGGCGATACCATCGAGACGGTACTGATTCCAGACGGTCGTCGCCAGACGTTATGCATCTCTTCTCAGGTTGGCTGCGTGCTGGATTGCACATTCTGTGCGACCGGAAAGCAAGGTTTCAACGGTAATCTAGGCGCCGACGAAATCGTGGGTCAGGTATTACAGGCTTGCCTCTGGATGAAGAAAAACAGACCGAGTGAACGTTTGTCGAACGTTGTATTCATGGGTATGGGAGAGCCGTTGCTCAACTTCGACGCGACGTTTAAAGCGATTGACGTACTGAAGGATGATTTAGGTTTCGGATTGTCTCGTCGACGCGTCACCGTGAGTACAGCAGGAGTCGTCCCCGGAATTGAGAGTATGTGTGGACTAACGACCGTCGCGCTTGCCGTTTCGTTGCATGCGCCGAATGATGAGATCCGGTCTGAGCTAGTTCCCCTGAATCGAAGATATCCGATCGAATCGGTGATGAACGCGTGTCGCGCGTATCTCGCCTCGCAGGACGTTAAAGCAACGATTACGTTTGAATACACCTTGATCGAAAACGTGAATGACTCCCCAACACTTGCGATAGATCTCGCTAAGCTCTTGAAGGACTTTCGTTGTAAGGTCAACCTCATACCATTCAATCCATTCCCTGGGAGTACCTACAAACGCCCGGATGATTCAAGAATTTACGGGTTTCACAAGAAGCTGATGGATAACGGTGTCAGGGCTATGCGTCGAACGACGCGTGGGGCGGACATCGATGCCGCATGCGGGCAACTTGTGGGACGAGTCAATGATCGAACTCGTCGAGTCGCACGTTACCGTGAAGGGATGAATACGATCTATACGCCGGTTGAGAAAATCCCCGCTTCAACCGTGCTTAACTGACAACGCCAAAAGTGATCGCGTGACTGTAGACGAGCACACGCCAGAGAGCACGACACCAGTCGATGGCGTCGTTGAAGTGATAAAACCGATCGATCGGGTCGCACGGGATCGTGGGTCTGCAGATATGGGGTTGCAGGATGCGGCACAAGAATTAGGCGCTCGTATCAAGGCAGCGCGCGATAGTACAAACATGTCGGTCGAAGCGGCAGCCGAGTTATTGAAACTATTACCCGCCACGATCACTGCGCTCGAAAGCGGTGAGCTGGATATGATCGGGGAAAAGCGATTGATCTATATCGAGGGGTATTACCGCGCCTATGCGAACGCGCTCGATGTCGACATCGCGGATACCAGATTCGCGGTAGACCATGCACGACCAATTGAAGCGGGAGCTGAACTTGGTGCGCAGATCAACTATCAATCGACTACCAAAAAACTGCTCACCGAGCGACTTCGTGAACGGTCTGATGCGATTATCTTTGGTCTCGTCGCCGTCATGGTACTAGTGGTTGGCGGCGTGATTTGGCTTGTCTGGCCAAGCGCGGATGACCTCGTCGGACCCGGTGCTACTGGTGTCGTCGTAGCCCCTGCAGATCCTCTACAGACGCAATCGGCCAGTGACGAGCTGCCGTTCTATCTGAGAGATGAACCGACGACGACAACTGAGGACGAATCAGCGGTTTCGGTTTCTACTCCTGACGCGATTGCGACGTCCGACAGTGTCGACGCCACAGAAGAGTTATTGGTTGACGGAGTCGATTTTGTGGAGGAGGACATCGTCGATGACGTAGAAACCACGTCGATTGCCGATCCGCCATCCGCGGGAGTAAATGAAGTTGATGAAGTACCGGAAAGCGCACCACCTATACAGGAAACGGGCGTGATTGTCATTACGTTTTCGGGTTCGAGTTGGGTCGAGGTATACGGTGCAAACGATGAGCGACTCTATTATCAAATGGGTCAAGACGGTGAAATCGCTTCACTCGTTGGATTGATTCCGTTTACAGTGAGGATTGGTGACGCATCAGTTGTAGATGTGCGCTTCAATGGGATTGTAGTTGACCTCGCTCCGCACACCTTTGGTAACGTCGCTAACCTGACGCTCGAGTAAATACGATGCCTGAACGATCGCCTCTCGTGCGAGGTATGCGCGACCTTTACGCCGAGGAACTCGCGAGTATCCGTATCGTTGAGTCTGTGTTTGGTGACACTCTCAAGAGCTATGGTTATGAGCACATTCGCCTGCCGACCATGGAACGAACCGCTCTGTTTAGTCGTGGCATTGGCGAATCTACCGACGCAGTAGCCAAAGAGATGTTCTCCTTCGACGACGAAACAGATTCTTTGTCGCTTCGTCCCGAAGGTACTGCCTCTTGCGTTCGAGCCGTCATCGATGCCAATATGTATCGCGGTAATCAACCGAAGCTTTGGTATGTCGGTTCTATGTTTCGACATGAACGTCCGCAGTTAGGTCGATATCGGGAGTTTTATCAAGTAGGTGCGGAAGCGTTCGGTTTCAATGGTCCTGACGTCGACGCTGAATTGATTCGCATCGTACAGGACGTATGGGAACGCCTTGAAGTCAATGAAGAAATCACGTTAGAGGTAAATTCACTTGGTAATACCGCTAGTCGAATTCGACATCGCGATGCTTTGGTCGAATATTTGGAGGGATACAGGGAGGACCTCGACGCAGACAGTCAAAAACGTCTCGAGCTAAACCCACTACGGATATTGGATTCCAAGAACGAACATACTCAACAGATTATTGAACGTGCACCGAATATGTCAGACTATCTCGATGACGAATCAAAACGTCACTTTGACGAATTCCAAGAGCGACTTGTGCGATTCGATATTCGCGCGACCATGAATCCTCGTCTCGTTCGTGGTCTCGATTACTACACGCATGCCGTTTTTGAATGGAATACTGAGCGGCTCGGCGCACAAAAGCAGGTTGGCGGTGGGGGTCGCTACGACGGTCTTTGTGAGCTACTAGGAGGAGCGCCGTGTGCTGCAGCAGGTTTTGCCATCGGCGTGGATCGAGTCGCTCTCCTACGAAACGAGCTCGGTCTATCGACACCTTCATATACGCCGGATGTGTACGTGCTGGCGCTCAGCGATGATGAAGACGAATATGCCCGACAAGTTGCAGCTCAATTACGAACGACCTCAAGCTATAGCGTGAGAGTGCATCAAGGCGGCGGCAAAGTGAAAGCTCGTATGCGTGCGGCAGATCGAAGCGGTGCACGTATCGCTCTTATAATCGGCGCGCAAGAAGCAGCCAGCAACCAGGTTTCACTTAAGTGGTTGCGGATTAATCGGGAACAGGTCACAGTACCGGTGACCGACTTACCTACGACGCTTCTCAACTCGAATTGAATCCATGCTAAAGAGCGTCTTGTGTCTGATTATTTGACCGACGAAGAACAGGTCGATAGGTTAAAGAAGCTCTGGAAGGACTACGGGATTACCGTCGTTGTCGCACTTGTCATCGGTATCGGTGGTACTGTTGCATGGGATTACTTCAAGGCTTACCAGTCTGATCAGGCACAAGCCGCTTCGAATCTGTATACGAGCTATTTAGAAGCATCGGGTCTAGGTGAACCAACCACACTCATTATCGAAGAGCTTGAATCGAACTACGGTGATTCCGCTTATTTCGCTTTCACATTACTTCGTCAGGCAAAAAGTGAAGTCGATGACGAGAACTTTAAAGCCGCGCACGAGTCTTTAACTAGAGCTTTTGAAGCCGCAAAAGGTTCACCCATCGGTGACTTAGTTGCGTTGCGGAAAGCGAAAGTCGAATTTGAACTCGGGGATTACGAAGGCGTGCTGATGACGTTGCAGGAAATCGAGACCGCAGGCTATCGATGGCAAGCAGTGATGTTGAAGGGCGATGTCCACTTTCAGAACGACGAACTGGATGCTGCTCGAGACGCGTATCAGTCTGCTAAAGACCAGCTGCCAGTTGGATTTGAGAGTAATGTCGTAGACATGCGCTTAGCAAGCGTCCCACCCGCGCCATGAATGATGGACCAAGATCGCTATCGATAAAGGTCCTGGTTTGTTTGTTCGCAACGTTACTGATTTCGAGTTGCGGCATGTGGCAAACGCTGACGACGCGTGATGACAAACCGAAGGAACCGAAGGCTGATCGACCTACACCCTTAACTCAGTTTAAGCCGGAAGCAACAATCCGCGTCCTCTGGCGAAGAAACATCGGTCGCGGCATCGGTCCCAAATTCATCGATGTATCTCCAGCGATTGAGGAAGGCATCGTGTACGCGGCGGATGCATACGGTTTTGTTGCCGCAGTCGAGAACGAATCTGGCCGGTTTCGATGGATGACTCGAATCGGTCGGCCTTCGGGTAAGGGTTTCATGAACGTGATGGATCGGAGTGATCCTGCCTTTGTGACAGGCGGTCTCGGTGTTGGTGCGGATATGATTTATGTTGGTACCGCGCGCGGTGAGGTGGTGGCGCTAGCCGCTACCGACGGAGAAGAGCGGTGGCGAGTTGTGCTGACCAGTGAGGTACTGGCGCCGCCCATCGCGTCGCGGGACGCCGTATATGCGCAAACAAGCGATGGCAACCTCTTTGCACTTGCGTTAGAAGACGGCGCACAGAAGTGGGTTTTCCATACACAGAATCCGCTTGTCACACTGCGCGGTACGTCCACACCGATCTTCAATGCGGGAATTGTTTACGCCGGTTTTGCTACTGGCATACTCTCGGCGATCGACTCGACGAGTGGTGAGTTGCTGTGGGAGCAAGCGATTTCACTACCAACAGGAACGTCTGATCTGGAGCGTATGGTCGATGTTGATGGGAAACCTCTCGTAGAACAAGGGGTCGTGGTGGCTTCAACACATCAAGGAACGACAACCGCCTTACGTCGTTCCGATGGCATACCGCTCTGGCAAGCTGAGGTTGCATCCACAAAGGCTTTGCAATCCGGCTATGGTCTGGTATTCGCGGTCACTGACGATGATGAAATCGTTGGCATCGAACAGAGGGACGGCACCGTTGCTTGGCGTCATGACGGTTTGTTGCGTCGCCAATTAACTGACCCCCTCGCATTCAGCAACTACATTTTTGTGGGTGACCTTCAGGGCTTCGTACACGTAATCGCGCAGAGCGATGGACGTTTGATCGCACGTCGGCGCGTCGATAGTGCGGCGATTCAACCCACGATGGCGCATGAAGACGGTGTCGTGTATCTGTTATCGAAGGGTGGTCGGCTGATAGCGCTCGAACTCGATCGTTCGTCATGACCTCAATGTCGGGAACGATCGCACTAGTTGGTCGTCCCAATGTCGGCAAATCAACGCTCTTCAATCGGCTGTGCGGCGGGCGCGACGCACTTGTCCACGATCGTCCAGGTCTCACCCGAGACCGGAAATATGGGCGAGCGGCATTTGGTGAAAGGATTGCAACCGTAATCGATACCGGCGGGCTTTACGATTCCTCTGATATCGCAGATCAAGTGAACGCGCAGGTTCAGCTTGCCATCGCCGAGGCGGATGTGGTCTTAGCGTTGCTAGACGCGTCCACAGGTGTAACGCCAGCCGACGAGATCATTCTGCAGGAACTTCGCGTCTTGAATAAACCAACGCAACGAGTCGCGTTGGTTTATTC